>JABDGA010000011.1:35430-37396 GCA_013286285.1 Alphaproteobacteria bacterium
AGCCTGGAAACCCGTGCCCAGCGCCGCCATCGCGAGTTACAAGGCGAGAATATCGAAGTTGTCTATGAATCGGTGCTCGCCGACCTGCGTGAGCGCGACGAACGCGATGCCAACCGCGCCGTTGCTCCGCTGATTCCAGCAGACGACGCCTTCATCATCGACACTTCCCATATGGATGCGGACGATGTATTCCAGCAGGTGCTGGATATTGTGAAAAAGAAGCAAGATTTCCAATAATTATAGACTAGTGTATATATTGGTTATATACAATTTCCATGAAACATGTTATAATAGATTACTGTATAGGATTTGAGTGGGATGCTGGAAATAGGTCAAAAAGCCAGCAAAAACACGATGTAACACCCCTAGAGTGTGAAGAAGTTTTCTTTAATGTGCCTCTGTTGATTACAGATGATATTTCACACTCACAGAAAGAACTGCGTTATTATGCGTTAGGGCATACGAATGGCATGAGAAGACTGTTTGTGGCTTTTACAGTGCGAAAAGAATATATACGGATTATCTCCGCTCGCCCAATGAGCAAAAAAGAAAGAGTTTATTATGAAACGCATACCGAAATTTAAGAACGAAGCGGAAGAAAGGTCGTTCTGGCAAAAAAATGATTCTTCCGAGTATATTGACTGGAAACAGGCAAAATCTGCGCGGTTTCCTAACCTGAAGTCTTCCACTCGGACCGTTTCCATACGCCTGCCGGAAAGCTTGCTTGAAGAAATAAAACGTCTTGCCGCCAAAAAAGACGTTCCCTACCAATCATTGCTAAAAATATTACTGGCGGAAAGCGTGTCAAAGCATAAGCATTCTTGAAGTGTTTATCCCTGCGCCGATCGCTCACGGCTTTTACGCACCGTATCAAATACCGTCAACGCCTGCGCAACCATGGATCCGGCATCGCCTAAGTTGCTGGGCAGCAGCACGGTATTATTCGTCTTTGCCAGATTCTTGAACGCTTCCACATATTGTTCGGCAACCTTGAGCTCTATCGCTTCACGCCCGCCCGGCGCATTGATGGCGGCGGCGACCTTCTGGATGCTCCCCGCCGTGGCTTCGGCCACCATCAACAGCGCTTCCGCCTCGCCGCGCGCGCGGTTTATCTGATCTATCTGCGCTCCTTCGGATTTAAGCACCACTTGCTGTTTTTCGCCTTCCGATACATTGATCTGCGCTTGTCTTTTGCCTTCCGACTCCAAAATCACTGCGCGCTTCTGGCGATCGGCGGAGACCTGCATTTCCATCGCCTTGAGGACACTGGCAGGCGGGGTGATATTGCGGATTTCGTAACGCATGCACTGTATGCCCCAGCTTTGCGCCGCCTGGTTGATCGCCGTGACGATATTGGTATTGAGCCGGTCACGCTCCTCAAACGCCGCTTCCATCGTCAACTTGCCGATTTCCGAACGCATCGTCGTCTGAGCAAGCTGGGTGACAGCGAACACCGGGTTGTTCACCCCATAGGACGCATGCACCGGATCCATGATTTTCAGATATATCAGCCCGTCAATCACCAGTGTCACATTGTCGCGCGTTATCGCCGTCTGCTCCTGCACGTCCATCGCATATTCCTTGAGCGAATGGCGATACGCCACCACCTCGATATACGGCACCAGAAAATTGAGCCCCGGCTGCAGCGCCCGGTCGAATTTACCGAGTTTTTCCACAATCCATACGGATTGCTGCGGTACGATCCGTATGCCCTTGAACACGGTGGTCACCGCGATAAAGGTCACAGCAAGCACAAGGCCGGTGGTAAAATCCATCATACATTCCCCCTATTTCGGAGTTACGGTAAAAGTCGTGCCGGAAACCGATTGGATGATCACAGGACTGCCGGCAGGTAAAAATTCTACATTCACAGACGTATCCAGTTCGGCGTTCATGAGGGTACCGGACCAGCGGACTTGCCCTGTCTCACCGCGCTTAAGCCCCTTTTCGCCCACGATGGCCGTGT
>JABDGA010000012.1:0-34631 GCA_013286285.1 Alphaproteobacteria bacterium
CGCTGCTTCGGGAGTGTCGCGATAATTTTTTTTATGTCACGGATGAACCCCATGTCCAGCATGCGATCCGCTTCGTCCAGCACCAGAAACGATACCCCTTTAAGGCTCACATGCCCTTGATTGATAAGATCGAGCAGCCGTCCGGGAGTGGCGATGAGCAGGTCTACCCCTCTGGAAAGGTAATGCACCTGGGGGTTCTGCGATACACCGCCAAAAATGACGCAGTGCCGCAAAGAGAGATTCTGACCGTAAATCTTGCAGTTATCGGCAATCTGAATGGCGAGCTCGCGTGTCGGGGCAAGTATCAGCGCCCGTACATTACGGGGTATGGGATCTATTTGGGTCTGAAAGAGTTTCTGCAGTATAGGCAGGGCGAATGCGGCAGTTTTACCCGTCCCTGTCTGGGCGATACCCAGCAAATCCCTGCCTTCCAGCAGCGGCGGCAGAGCGCTGAGCTGAATGGGAGTGGGGTGAGTATAGTTATTTTCAGCCAGCACGCGGGTAATGGGGTCAATAATCCCCAAATTATGAAAACTCTGTGCGATCATATCATATCCTTTTTTATTATTAGCCAGGTTAAGGCTGATGATACTGCGTAATCATCTTGTACATATATCCCCGATGACAATTCAGAATGAACCGCGCGGACAGTGCGGTGTAGCGCGTATATCTCTGGGAGACTAGGAAAATAAAGGATTCCTGGAGCGGGTAGAGGGAATCGAACCCTCGTATTCAGCTTGGAAGGCTGATGTTCTACCATTGAACTACACCCGCGCCTTAAAGAGCAACAGGCTGGATTTATAGCTCCAGGATGTTAAAAAGCAAGCAAGTAGTCAACTTGCGTACTACTGCTTCTGCTCGATTTTCTCGCCCAGCGCCTTTTTAAGGAGGTAATTAAGCTCAGCGCCGTAGATAAAAATGATGTTGCTGACATAGAAAAACAGCAGTGCGGCGATAATGCCTCCGAGCGAGCCGTATATCAGGTTGACCTGGTCGAATTGCGAAAGATAAAGCGAAAGCAGCCGCGCTGTGCCCAGCCATAACAATGTGACCACCGCTGCACCCGGAACCACCGCATGGATGGTTTGCTTTATATTAGGCAGGACATAATAAGCTGCGGATACCACGATAAATATCACCGCGATGGAAATATGGGCGATCTGGTCGTTAATGGCCGCGTCCAGATGGAAACTCCTGCCGAAAAGCGCCAGTATCTTTTCTGATTCTATCGGGATGACCACCAGTGCAATCATCAGCACCACCAGTACAAAGGATACAATAAGCGTCTGGACGATGGAAAGCAGGCGGCGGAGTATGTAGGACGGCGGCGAGGTGACGTTGTATGCCCGGTTTAAGACGGTGCGGTAGCCCTCAACCTCGGATGAGGATGTCCATAAGGCTCCGAGGATGGATATGGTGAGCAATCCCTGCGGCGGGCCGGAGATGATTTCGGCGATGCGCGGCTCCAGGGCCTTTACCATGTCCGGCGGCGCCTGCGAGAACACCAGCCGGATAAGCTCGCTTCCCGCCTGTCCCTCGCCGATGAACCCGGTGAGCGCCACAATAAATACCAGAAACGGGAATAATGCCAGCAATCCCAGGAATGCAAGGTATCCGGCATGCTCTATCCCGTCATGCGCAATAGTGTTGCGCGCGGCCTGATAAAGGGAATACAGCAATGTCCTTACGGAGAGCATGGGAACCTTGAATAATGTTTATGCTTGTCCTATATTAGTGTACATGTACACAAAAACCACGCAAGATATCAAGATTACCGTTCTGCCTTATTATTTGGAGCAGCAATCCGAACCGGATAATGACTGCTATGTGTGGGCGTATACCATCCAGATGGAAAACCACGGACAGAAAACGGTGACGCTGAAGAACCGTTACTGGCAGATTACCGACAGTCTGGGGCGGATTCAGGAAGTGCGCGGTCCCGGTGTGGTGGGCGAGCATCCGGTGCTTAAACCCGGCGAGGCTTTCCAGTATACCAGCGGCGTGCCGCTTAAGACTCCCTCCGGCATCATGGTCGGCCAGTATGAGATGGAAGGGGAGAGCGGCGAAAAGATTGACGTTGCCGTGCCTGCTTTTTCGCTCGATAGCCCTTTCGGCATGGGCAGGCCGAATTAGTCTCTCTTGTAAACGTTATTCCGTTATGATATTTATTGCTGCCCTGATTTGCCTGCGTAAATTCAGGCAACAGCGGTTATTGTGCGAATATGTCGGACCCCAAAAAAAGAATATCTCCTGTCGCCATTATTATGGGCAGCCAGTCTGACTGGGAAACCATGCAGCATGCCTCTGAAAAGCTTGATGAGCTTGGTATAGTGCACGAATCCCATATCATTTCGGCACACCGTACGCCGGAGCGGCTCTATGCTTTCGCCAAAACGGCGAAGGAAGAGGGGATTCAGGTGATTATTGCCGGGGCGGGGGGCGCGGCGCATCTGCCGGGTATGACAGCCTCCATGACACCATTGCCGGTGCTCGGAGTGCCGATTGCAGGCAAGGCGCTGGAAGGGCTGGACAGCCTGCTTTCCATCGTGCAGATGCCCGCCGGGATTCCGGTTGGCACGCTGGCAATCGGCAAGGCCGGCGCCATAAATGCCGCGCTTTTTGCGGCCTCCATACTTGCGCTTTCCGATGAAAAGCTGCATGAAAAACTGGAGACATTCCGTGCTCAGCAGACGAAATCCGTGGCTAAGAAACCCAAATGATTCTTCCCGGCGCAACTATCGGCATCATCGGTGGCGGCCAGTTGGGACGGATGCTGGCGATTGCTGCGGCGGAGCTGGGCTATCTCACGCATATATATACGCCTGAACAGCATTCCCCGGCATCTCAGGTTTCATGGAAAACCACGGTGGCTGACTATTCCGACAGCAAGGCGTTGCAGGTATTTGCCGGAAGCGTGGATGTTATTACGTTTGAGTTTGAAAATATTCCCCATGAGAGCCTGGAAATGCTGGAAAGCAGGCGGCCGGTATTTCCCAGTGCCCATGTTCTGAAAACCGGGCGTAACCGCATCCGGGAGAAAACCTTTATCAACGAAACCGGCATTGCCACGGCGGAGTTTTTCAAAATCACCCATGAGGAAGAATTAAAGCGGGCTACAGGCAAAACCGGGCTGCCTGCCATCCTTAAAACGTCTGAACTGGGGTATGATGGTAAAGGGCAGGTTACCCTGCGTCCGGAAAGTGATTTGGCGCAGGCATGGAAGGGCCTCCATACGCAGGAGGCGGTGCTGGAAAAATTCGTGGATTTCCGCATGGAGATTTCGGTCATCGTCGCGCGTGGCAAGGATGGGGCAGTTTCATGTTACGTGCCGGTGCAGAATATCCATAAGAACCACATACTGGATGTTACCATGGCTCCGGCGCCGATAGAAAAATCCCTTGCCGCAGAAGCGGAGGCAATTGCAGTGAAAATCGCGGAAGCGCTTACCCTGCGCGGCCTGCTGGCGGTGGAGATGTTTGTCACAAAAGATAACCGCTTGCTGGTCAACGAAATCGCCCCGCGCCCGCATAATTCCGGTCACTGGACGATGGATGCCTGTGTGACCAGCCAGTTTGAACAAGCCATCCGCGCCGTATGCGGCCTGCCACTCGGCAATCCGCAAAGGCTGTGCGATGCCGAAATGAAAAACCTGATTGGCGATGACGTAAACAGTGCGCGGAACTATTTAACCGATACAAACGCCAGGCTTCATCTCTATGGTAAAAAGGAAATCCGTCCCGGACGCAAGATGGGGCATGTGAATATTCTGAAAATTCAGCCGGTATAATGAATACGCAGCCTTCCACGGTCATACCTTCATTCGGGCGCAGGCGCGGACGAAAATTGCGCCAGAGCCGTAGTGTGCTGATGGAAACGCTCTTGCCTGAACTTCTGATTACATTGCCTTCTGCCGCTTGCAACCTGCAACTTACAACACTGCTCCCCAATCCCCGTCTTCCCTTATGGTTTGAAATTGGCTTCGGCAACGGCGAACATCTGGTCGGGCAGGCGATGCGCAATCCGGGTGTCAATTTCATCGGTGTCGAACCCTATATTAACGGTATGGCCAGTCTGCTTGCGGCCATTGACCGGCATGCACTCACCCATATCCGGATCTTTGACGGTGATGCGCGTGCGCTACTGGAAGCCCTGCCGGATGCGTCGATTGACCGGTTGTTCGTCCTGTTTCCCGATCCGTGGCCAAAAGCGCGGCATCATAAGAAGCGCCTCGTTTCGGTTAACTCATTGGCGCTGTTCCACCGCAAGCTTAAAGAGGGCGGCAGGCTGCGCATTGCCACCGATCATGCGGATTATTGCACTTCCATACTTGAAAACCTGTGTATCTGCGGTAAGTTTACCTGGTCTGCGAGGGTACAGGCCGATTGGAGTGATCCGCCAGCGGATTGGGTAAGGACGCGCTACCAGGAAAAAGCGGAAGCGGAGGGCAGGAAGGCAACCTTTCTCGAATGGGTTAAGGCGTGAACATGAACTCCTTATATTTCTTCAGGGATTATACCGGCTGGCGGCGCTGGCTGCTGGCGGCACTGTTTGGCGTCATGGCTACGCTTGCCCTGCCGCCGTTATATATATTGCCGCTGCTGATTCCGGCGTTTTCCGGGTTATTCCTCCTGTTATGGAATGCAAAAACCTTGCGGCAGGCATTTGGTGATGGCTGGTGGTGGGGGCTTGGCCATTTCACCACGGGGCTCTACTGGATGTGCATCTCGCTCTATGTCGAGCCGGAAAAATTCGCCTGGATGACGCCGTTCGCGTTATTTGGCATTCCTTCGGTGGCGGCGGTGTATACAGGATTAGTTGCCAGTTGCCAATTGTCACTTGCCAGAAATTATATGCAACCGGCAACCGGCAACCGGCAACTCCTGCTCTTCGCCACTCTCTGGATCATCGCCGAATACCTGCGCGCGCATCTGCTGACCGGATTTCCGTGGAATCTGATAGGGTATGTCTGGACGGTATCGGATGCAACGCTGCAGGCGGTATGGCTTACCGGCATTTACGGTTTAAGCGGGATAACCGTGTTTGTGGCGACGGCTCCCGCATTATTTGTTCTCAAAGCAAAGCCCATCCTGTCCAATGTGCTGGCGGCAATGTGCATATTGCTGATGATTGTGTATGGCTGGCAGCGGTTGGAGCATAACCCTACTGCGTACAGCGATGTCAAAATTCGTATCGTGCAGGCCAATATCCCGCAGGCGGAAAAAATGACTCCGCAGGCGCAATACAGTATCTTGAAGAAATACCTGGATTTAACCCAGTCATCGGGGCTTGACGGTATTAACGTAACCATCTGGCCGGAGGCGGCGGTGCCGTATTATATGGCACCGGGATCCATCCTGCTGCGTGATATGGGCAGCATATTGCCGAAAAATGCGCTGTTGGTGACTGGCGGCCTGCGGGGAAATAATAATATGAAAGACTGGCAGTCATGGAACAGCCTGTTTGTGATTAATCCGGCGGGGCAGGCGCTGGCGCAGTACGATAAGCACCACCTGGTGCCGTTCGGGGAATTCATCCCGTTTCGCCATATACTTCCGGTGGAGAATATTTCCGGGGGGCATGGCGATTTTTCCTACGGGAAAGGCGCAACGACGATTGCAGTTACCTCGCTTCCTCCGTTCAGCCCGCTTATCTGCTATGAAGCGATATTTCCCGATGAAGCGGTGGATAACACGCATCAGGCGAAATGGTTGCTGAATGTCACGAACGATGCCTGGTTTGGCGTCAGTTCCGGGCCATACCAGCATTTGCAGATGGCGCGCACGCGGGCGGTGGAAAACGGCCTGCCGCTCATCCGGGCGGCCAATACCGGCATCTCGGCAGTGATTGATCCTTTCGGGCGGATACTTGCCAGCCTGCCGCTGGAGCAGGAAGGAATACTGGATGCCATCCTGCCGTTGCCTGTGGTTAAATAGGTGATAATACTTTATTATATTGATGTATTGATAGAAGGATTAAAATCCTTCTATTATCTGGGCCGCGCAAGCGGGAGGGGATAGTATATTATTGAGGTTGCCCCTGAAAGCGTGGCTGCTCACTCGCGGTAGAATTGCCGTATAGTTTCAGCTTTCGTGTACATCTCCTGCGCCTCCGCATCCCTGCCCAGAGCAGCCAAGGCGCGTCCGCAGCAGCAATAAAGCTCAGGATAACCAGGAGATATCTCTATTGTTTGCTTATATTTTTCTAGCGCGCCATCGTAATCTTTAAGAGCATAAAGGGCATCTCCCCATTTGTGATAAGCTATCGTATCCTGGGGATCTATCTCTATCATTTTTTTATATTGCTCACTCGCCCCTTCGTAATCTTTCAGATCGCGAAGCGTATCTCCCCAACCCCAATAAGCCCACGTATATTGGGGATCCGCTTCTATGGCTTTCTTATACTGCTCAACCGCTCCAGCGTAATCTTTAAGAGCATAAAGAGCATTTCCCCAATGGTTATAAATATGCGGATCCTGGGGATCCATCTCTATTATTTTCTTATATTGCTCAATCGCTCCCTGGTAATCTTTGAGAGTATGAAGGGCATGTCCCCATCCATGGTAGGCCGCCATGTCCTGTGGATCCGCTTCTAGCGCTTTTTGATAGTGGACAATCGCTCCCTGGTAATCTTTACGTTTCAGCAGCGCGTTCCCTTGCGCTACATAAGCGCTCTCTAAAGAGACTTTCTGAGGATTATTGGCGTCTTCAGGCATAACATCCCGCAAGCATAGGTAACGATGCTATAATAGTAGAATATAACGCCATTTCCAATTCACATTAATTAACCTGCGCGAATTTAATCCCTGCGGCGCGGAATGCGTGGATGACTTTCACCATGACCTGGCTTTTGGAAGACACCATGCCCTGCGTGACATCGGGAATCCAGAACACCAGCATGATCTGGATGCCGCGATCGATAAATTCACGCACGTTGGCTGCCGGATGCGGCTCGGAGATGCAGAGCGGGTGGCTCTTGGCTGCTTCGATCATCAGCTTTTGCGCGAGTTCCACGTCGGCGTCGTAGGTGACCGTGACGGTGATATCTATGCGACCGCGTGTATTGGTGTAGGTCCAGTTGGTGACCTTGCCGATGATGAGGTCTTCGTTGGGAATCAGTACCTCGCGCCCGTCGAAAGTTTCAATCAGCGTGTGGCGGATCGCCATCTGGCGTACCCAGCCTTTTTCTGTCCCTACCTCGATCAGGTCACCCGCCTCAATTGCTTTTTCAAACAGCAATATAATGCCGCTTAAGAAATTGGAGGTGATTTTCTGCAGGCCGAAGCCCAAAGCGACTGCCAGCGCGCCGCCGAACACAGTAAGGGCGGTGAGATCGACCCCCATTTCGGTCAGGCTGAACAGGAATGCCAGAAAATAGAGCGTGATGCGTAGAAATTTGATGGCCAGCTCACGCGCGTTAAAGCTTAAATGCGAACGTTTGAGCCAGTTTTCGCCGCTTTTGGAGAGCGCCCCGGCGCCCCAGAACAAAATCACGAGGGTAAAGATGCCTTTAACGACATCCAGCAGGGAAATGCTGAATTTCCCCATGTTAAAAGCAATCCTGCTTAAGGAGTCGAGTGTGGGCGCCAGCAGGCCGGTGACGCTCAGCAAGGTCATCACCAGCATGATAAAATTAATGAAATAGGCGATAAAATGCCGGTGGGCGATGAGTAGCAGGCAACTGGCGATAAGCCATACAAGCGCAATTTTCACCAGGCTGGCAATGATGATATGGGCCTGCAGGACAGGCATCAGTGCTGCCGTTATCCAGCTTGCCGCCACGAGGCTCATAATCACCATGAACGGCAGCAGGACAGAGGAAATAATGCTATTGATAATGTCGGCGTATTTGGGGCTTACCTTCAGCTTGCGCCGTATGACGCGCTCTATCACAATCGATCCGAGGAACGCCGCTATGAAGGCGATAAGCGATAGAAAAAGCTGCAGATCCACACCGGAGTCGTCCAGCAGGGACAGTACCGTGTTTTTCGCTACCGGGAGCAAATCCTTATCGTGAGATTTAGCCATTGCTTAGAAACTATTATCTCGATGCCAATTGTCAAACGTTATATACATGCTATAACGCTAGCACGTGCAACTTATTTATAGGGAGATTATTATGGCGCTTACCAAGGTCAAACCGGCAAGCGGTGATATGGATATAGGCCTTAATGCCAAATCGCGCAAGGAAGTCGCGCAGTGCCTCAGCGAATTGCTGGCGGATAGCTATCTGCTCCAGCTTAAGACCCAGTTTTACCATTGGAATGTCACAGGCGAGAATTTCCTTAACCTGCATTTGCTGTTCGAGAAACAATATGATGAACTGGCAGAAGCGGTAGATGAGCTGGCGGAGCGTATCCGCGCGCTGGGGCATGTTGCTCCGGGCACATTCCATCAATTTTCCGAACTGACTTCGCTGGAGGAAGATATCGGCCTGCCGTCGTCATGGCAGAAAATGGTTGTGAATCTGGCAGAGGCGCATGAAACGGTTACCCGTGCCGCACGCGAGAAACTGGAGGCAGTGCAGAAAGCCGAGGATGAAGGCACTGCGGATATTCTTATCCGGCGGCTGCAGGCGCATGAAAAATCCATATGGATGTTGCGCAGCCATCTCTAAAATTGCCGTATAATGAATTTTTTACAAATCCATGAGCCGGGGGAGACGCCGAACCCGCATAGTGAAGGTGTTGCCGTCGGGATCGATCTGGGCACTACCCATTCTGTGATTGCCGTAGCCAGTGAAGGCAAGGTTACTGTGCTGCATGATATCTGCGGCGGGGTGCTGGTCCCGTCGGTCGTGCATTACGCTGAAAACGGGCAGGTTACGGTAGGAAAAGCGGCGCGCGCCTTGCTGGCGGGTGATGGCGTACACGTTGTTGCGTCCGTCAAGCGGCTGATGGGACGCAGCGGAGCCGATGCAAAGGCGCTTGCGTTCCCGTATCCGCTGGCGGGTGACGAGGGAGCGGTGCGCTTTACGGTCGGTAAGCGTGCGCTTACGCCTGCGGAAGTATCCGCCGATATCCTGCGCCATATGAAAGCGATTGCGGAAACGGCCTTGGGGCAGGAAGTGGCCAGGGCGGTGATTACGGTTCCGGCCTATTTTGACGATGCGGCGCGGCAGGCGACCAAGGATGCGGCAAGGCTGGCCGGGCTTGAAGTGCTGCGCCTGATTAACGAGCCTACGGCGGCGGCGCTGGCATATGGGCTGGATAAGAACGCGGAAGGCATTTATGCCATTTATGATTTAGGGGGCGGCACGTTCGATATTTCCGTACTGAAACTGGAAAAAGGCGTGTTCCAGGTACTTTCTACCGGCGGCGACATTACGATTGGTGGTGATGATTTTGACAAAGAGATAGTTGCCGGTTGCCGGTTGCCGGTTGCCAGTGAAGAAGGGGCGAGGGGCGAGGAGCAAGGGAAAAGAAAGTTGCGTGAGTACGTGGAGGAGGCACAGCCGACGACCCCGCGCAGCGAGGGGGTAAGCGTAAGCGAAGGGGGCGAACTATGCTCGCCCCCTTACAAAAATAATCCGGCCTTGCTTGAGAAAGCGCGGAGGCTGAAGGAGAAATTAAGCGAGGCGGAAGAAGCGGTGTTGGAATGGGAAGGGAAGGCGATCACGGTCACGCGCACGCAGTTTGAAGCCATGATCGCGCCGTATGTCAGCAAGACGCTTGGCATTTGCCGGCAGGCGCTGGAAGATGCCCGCCTGACTGCAAACGAGGTCAAAGGTGTCGTACTGGTCGGCGGTTCCACGCGTATTCCTTATGTGCGTGTGGAAATAGAAACGCTGTTCGGGCAGGCGCCGCTGGCCGATATCAATCCGGATGAAGTGGTGGCGGTAGGTGCGGCGATTCAGGCCGAAGGGCTTACGCAAGGATCGGATAACCTGCTGCTGGATGTGGTGCCGCTGTCGCTCGGCCTTGAAACCATGGGCGGGATCACGGAAAAGATTATTCATCGCAATACGCCGATTCCGGTGGCGGTGTCGCAGGAATTTACCACCTATCAGGACGATCAGACCGGCATGGTCATCCATGTGGTGCAGGGCGAACGCGAGATGGTGGAGCATAACCGGTCGCTGGCGCGTTTTGAGCTGAACGCAATTCCGAACCTGCCTGCCGGGATCGCACGTATCAAGGTGACGTTTTCCGTGGATGCGGACGGATTGCTGAGTGTCAGCGCGCGTGAAGAAAATACAGGTGTGGAGCAGTCCGTTGTGGTCAAGCCTTCCTACGGTATCAGTGAGGAAGAGATAGAGGCGATGCTGCGTGAAAGCATGGAGTTTGCCCGCGCTGATATCACGAGCCGGTTGCTGCGCGAAGCGGAAATGGAGGCAAAGCGCTCGCTGGAAGAGGTCAAGTCGGCCATAAAGAGCGATGGCGATCTGCTGGATGACAGGGAACGCGCGCGTATCCATGAACAGATGGGACAGCTTGAACAGGCGCTTGCTACGGGAGATCGCGATAAAATTGATGTGGTCTGCGAGCAATTGCATAACGTTACCCGACATTTTGCGGAAAAGAGGATGGACAGAGCCATCAATTTAGCCTTAAAAGGGGTGAGTTTAGATAAAATTTAGGATGCATATGCCGAAAATGACGTTTGTATATCAGGATGGAAAAGAGCTGGTCGTGGATGCCCCGAACGGCGTTTCCGTGCTGGAAATCGCCCATAAGAATAAAATTCCGCTCGAAGGTGCCTGCGAAGGATCGCTTGCTTGCTCGACCTGCCATGTAATTGTAGATAAATCCTATTACGATAAGCTCAATCCCGCCACGGAAGATGAGGAGGACATGCTCGATCTCGCATTCGGGCTTACCCATACCTCACGGCTGGGTTGCCAGATACTGATGTCGGATGCGCTCGATGGCCTGCGTGTCATGCTGCCCGCCGCTACCCGCAACATGATGGTGGATAAGAAGTAATCTTTTACTTAGCGGGAAACCGCTGTCCCAACCGTATAAAATCCACTTGCGCCGGATGTTGCTTTATCGGGAGCGCTCTGGTTGTTGTATTCGGTTTTTATCCAGTCGGCGGATTCTGCCCCATTAACAATATGCACCTCTTGAATCTTGGCATTGGTTACCGTATTTGGATTATCACTTGTTCCTATTATCAGATCGCTGGTCGATGTGGTGTTGCCAAGCGGTGAGATACTAGTACCCGGTGCGCCGTATTCTGCACCATTAAAATAAATGTGAGAGCGGTGGGCAGTGGTATCAACAGTCATTACCACATGATACCAAGTACTAAGAGTCTGATATGTTTCCGCTGTATCATATCCGTGACTACTAGCATCAGTCACAGTAGAGCCATAATAAAGTGGTGGGTCAGCACTTGCAAATAGATTATATCCAGATACCGATGATGGCGATCCGCCTTTCCAGATCATATCAAAATAACTGGTGGGATTGCTACCTATGTTTACCCAGCAACTTTGTGTGAAACTCCCTGTTCCGAAATCTAGATGATGATCTGCCGGATTTGGAATATCTATATAGTTGGTATTGCTACTATTGCCGCTAATTGAAATAGCATTACCAAAAATCCCACTCGCTCCTTGTGTTACCGTCCCCAATTTTGTTCCTATGCTTCCATAACTCGTAGAATCCAATACGCTTCCGCTGCTTTCACCGAGATGCCAGACACCTTTATAGGTATTATTCCAAGTTCCATGCTGGTTAGACTGGTCGGTAGTAATAGCCGTGTTTCCGTACTGGAGGTAGATGACGGTATCTGTGGTGTGGGAAACGGTGGGGACTTGTACCCAGAATACGGCTGCGCCGGTGGTGGCATTCCAGCTTTCACGCTCGAAGGGAAGCAGATGGGTTCCGGCAGCATCGGAGGTAAAGGTGATATCATATCCACTGGCATTCGTGACCATGCCGCCATGCCCTGTAGTGGCAAGGTAAGGGGTAGTAGTAGCGGTGCCGACAAACAGCACGGGAAAACTGCTTTGGTCGGTGTTGTTGACCGTGCCGACCTTCGTATGATCCAGGGTGACGGTGCGATAGTATGTGGGGGGAACGGCACATCCCAGCGTATTGGTTGACAAGCTTGGCGTCATCATCTGCCAGAATTCTTTGTAGGTGACGATATCATCGAAACCGGTAAGCAGGCTTCCGGCAGTGGCTATGGTCGGGGCTTTCTGCACATAGGTCACCGGCGAAAGAATGCCTGCGCCCCCCGTATGCGCGGCGCTATTGTCGCAATGACAGTTGGCCTGCTCATCCGCATTCGTGCTTTTTGCATTGACGGCGATGCCGCCCGAGCTATATGCGCCGTGCCCATTCGCGCCGTGGCTGACAATGACATAAATAGCGGTGGTGCTGCGCGCCGCTCCGGAAGCGTCGTTTACGGTAATGCCGGGGGTGGAGACTGAACCCGTTAACGTGCAGTTCGTGGTGGAAGTGACGGTATAATCCGGATTTACGGCATAGCGGAACTTACGTCCCCAGCCGTCAACCATGTAGCTGTCGGGCAGGCGCAAGGCGCGGGTAGGAATACCGCCTTCCACTGTTCCTGAAGCGGCGGCGAAGTTAGCCGCAGGTGAACCACCAGTGCATGTACCTGTATTTGCAGCTTCCACGCCATAATTGGCGCTGGATGCGGTTGCGGTCAGATCGGAAGGACAAGGAATGCGCCCAAACGCCACCCGGTAATCCAGCAGCGCCTTCTCTATGGCGTCCATCGTGGTGACGGTCGAATTCACCTGAGAGGTTTGGACTCCGGTTACCAGTAACCTCATGCTGCCGTATAGAATGATGCCGATAAGGGCGAGTACTACGGAAATTTCGATGAGGGTGAAACCGTTTTTTTTCATGAACGCCTCCTGCATATAGAACCAGCAGGGCAGATCCCTGATGGCAGGGGAGTTCAGAAAACCTCATTGTTGGAAAGGTTTGAATCTGTCTTTAAGCTTGCGCTCTGGACATGCACAGATTCCTCCCCAGCCATGGACTAGGGAGTACAAATTACGGTTGTACAAATGCCGCCAACAATGAGAGGTTCTGACACCCCATGAATGCTTATTGCATTCACGCATTCACTATATCAGTAAATTCAGTTAAGGTCAAAGCGTGTATGGAACATGTTGATAAAGTTGTCCCTAAATCAAAAACACTTGATATTATAATATAACATAATGCAGGAGGCAGGTAAAAAATGTTAAGGGCCAATAGTATTGTTTATTTCAAAGATCGGTTCCTGGAAGAAAGCAAATGCCATATTTCGTTGCGTGACCGATCGTTTCGTTTTGGCGATGGTATTTTTGAGACCGTATTGGTCGTAAATGGCCGGCTGTATGACATGCCGGCGCATCTGGACAGGTTGAGAAGAGGATTGGACGCATTTCGCCTCGTGCTGGATACCGAAAATTTAAGTGAAATATGCCAGCAGGTGATTCAACATAATCATCTTACCCAGGGCTATGTCCGTATCATCGTGTCGCGTGGGGTGGATGAAGAGGGAGTAGTCGGGTACATAACCAAGGGAAGCAGACCCTATTTCGTTGTTCAGGCCGTCAGTAAACCCTATCCCGCTTTCAAGCCGCTGAAGTTGTGGCTTTCATCCTATAGGGTGAGTTTTCATGCGCCGTCAAAAACGAATAATGCCTTGCTTTATACCCTCGCGATGCTGGAAGCGTCTGACAACGCATGCGATAATGCGCTCTTGCTGGATACGGAAGGCCATATCTGTGAAACCGCATCCGGGAATATATTCTGGATTAAAGGCAATATACTTTGCACGCCGGATACTGCCTTGCCCTTTGTACCCGGCACCATGCGGTGCAAAGTGATGGAATTATGGCAAGGTGAGGTGAGGGAAGGGCATTTTACCCTGGATGACCTGAAATGTGCCGACGAAATTTTTATGACCAATGTAGGAACCCTCATCGCGCCCATATTAACAATAGCGCCCATCGGCATTGCCTTGCCCGCTGGTCCTTGCACAAAAGCCTTGCGGCTTGCGCTGGATCAGGCAATATGTAAGGCAGCATGAGGTCAGCGCTTGGGAAAGTGGCGTGATATAAACCTTGATATTAGACTCGGTTGAGGTAGATTGCAGCCATGATCAAAACGTTCCTGTTAAGAACTACCTCCTTATTCGTCTTTGCGGGGATGGTTACCTGTGGTTCGGACAATGCGGCTGCATATGATCCAAACCGGCAGCACCATATGTTGCCGAGTATAGAAATCAATCTGGATGTGTTGAACGATATCGCGGAAAAGCCGGTATATACCCGTCCCGAACCGGCACCGTCGTTTAGGGAAGAAGCCATCCAGCTGGAGGCAAGGCCTGTTGCGAAGGCACCCGTGGAAGCTGCTCCGGTAAAGCATAAGCAGCTGAAGCATAAAAAGAAGCCTTCCCACCGACAGCGCAAGGTAGATACGGCACCGGAAGTACAGGTCGTGGCGGATAAAGAGGCGGAGGCAAATCTCGCGCCTGTCCCGATGCCGCCTAAACCCAAGCCTCCTGTAAAGCTGCAGAAAAAACCCTTGCCTGTGCAAATGCCTGCGCCGGTGATTGAGTCATTGCCCGCGCCTCCTCCGCCACCGCCGCCGGTTCCTGTTAAACCTGCAGTGAATACAAAACCGCAAAACGTCAAGAAAACTGCGCCCGCTGCACCAATAGAGGCATTGCCCAGCGATTTCACGGATCTTGCCAAGCCGTCGGTGATGCCTGTGCCTCCGTCACTTCCACCGCTTCCTCAGGCGAAGCCCACTCCGCTTCCGCCCACACCGACGGTAAAGGCAGTAGAACCATTGCCGCAGATTAACGGGCTGCCGTCTTTACCGGTAACTCCTCCGGCGCTGCCCCCGCTTCCGGAAACCGGAGCAATGCCGCCAGTGCATAAACCCCCGATACAGGAAATAGAACAACTACCGCAACCGGAACAATTACCTCCCGTACCGGCGACGCCGCCCTCACTTCCGGCACTACCTAAAATGGGAACAGTGCCCCCTGCGCATAAATCCCCGGTGCAGGAAATAGAGCAATTGCCGCAACCTGAGCAAATGCCGTCTTTACCGGGGACACCTCCGGTACCGCCTTCGCTTCCCGCCCTTCCGGAGCTGGGGAACGCATCGCCTGTGCATGCGGCTCCGGTACAGAAGATCGAGCGGTTGCCGCAGCCGGAGCAGATGCCACCCTTACCCGCGACGCCTCCTTCGCTTCCGCCATTGCCGCCCATGGGCGTACCGTCCTCCTTGCCGCCTGCGTCTGCGCCGGGATTGCCCTCCCTTCCGCCACTGCCGGAGAGTAAGCCTGTGCCGGTTACGCATAAGCCGTCGGCGGCTGCCCAGCCATTGCCTGAAATAGGCATGATGCCGTCTGCGATTACGCCCGCGCCTCCCTCTTCGCCGCCGCCGCTGGTCGAAGCAAAGAAAGGCAGCGCGCCTCCGCCACCTGCCGCGCCTGTGAAAACAGAGAGCAACGCAGCAGGTTCCAAGCCCGATCTGCAGATAGTCTTTAATGAGAATGAAACCGAGATTCCGTTGAACATGACGGGTAAGCTTGATGACATTTCCAAATGGCTTGTCAGCCATGCTAATGCACGCGTCAGCGTGGTGGCCTATGCCTCCGGTTCGGAATCGGCCAGCATTTATCCCAAGAGGGTTTCGCTCGCGCGTGGAATCGCGGTGCGTAATGCCCTGATTTCCAAGAATAGCCTGGATGTGGAGCGTATCACCGTCAAGGCGCTGGGCAATAAAAGCGAGTCGGGGCCAAGCAACCGGGTGGATCTGTTCATCATACAATAGGCTTCCTCTGAAACTCTACTGCGACTTTTCCTATTCCTTTGGAAAGATAGTGTGTTACATAAGGAAATGGAAAGTGATTTATGAGACATGATACGATACGCCAGCCGGCTGACATGGAGCAGCACCAGGGGAAAAATGTACCGGTATTTGCCGCGCTGGATCTGGGCACCAATAATTGCCGCCTGCTGATTGCGCGTCCGTCCGTGTACCCGATAGGAGTGGAGTACGGGATAAAGGTGATTGACAGCTTTTCCCGCATTGTGCGTCTTGGCGAAGGCCTCAGTGCCAGTAACCGTCTTTTGCCGGACGCCATGCACCGGACCCTGGCCGCGCTTAAGACATGCCAGAAAAAAGTGGAACGTCTCCAGGTGCCGTTTGCACGTTATGTGGCCACCGAAGCCTGCCGGCAGGCGGATAACAGTGAAGAATTCCTTGCCCTGGTAAAGAACGAAACCGGCCTAGAGATTGAAACCATCAGTAACGAAGAAGAAGCTAAGCTCGCGTTTCTCGGCTGCTCCAGCCTGCTGTTGCCGCAATCCGAGCATGCGCTGGTGTTCGATATCGGCGGCGGCAGCACGGAATTCCTGTGGGTCAAGCGTGACAACATGGCGCCGCCGGAGCTTTTGTGTGACCACCGCATCATTGATTGGCTTTCGCTCAACCAGGGCGTCATGAATCTGTCGGAGAAGTTTGGCGGCACGGCGTTTTCCGAAATGTATTTCGATGAGCTGGTGGGGCATCTGGTGAAAACCCTGCGCGCGTTCGATCGCAAAAACAAGATCAGCGAAGCGGCTGCTGCCGGATGCGTGCAGTTGCTTTCCACCTCCGGCACGCTGACCACATTGGCTGCGATCCATCTGGGGCTGCCACATTATGAGCGTTCGCGCGTAGACGGTATCAGCTTCGAGCTGGACGATTTGCGCGATGCGGCGCAGTCCATCCTTGCCATGCGCCCCTCCGAGCGTTCGGCCAATGCCTGCATCGGGCCGGAGCGTTCGGATTACATCGTTTCCGGCTGTGCCATTTTCGAAGCGATATGCACCTTATGGCCCATCGCCAAAATCACCGTCGCTGACCGCGGCGTGCGTGAAGGGGTAATCATCTCCCTGATGCATGAATATATGCGGGGGACGATGTAATAAGCCATTTTATTTATTCCTCTCGCTTTGATCTCTCATGGCTTGTAGAAGTATCTGAGCAGCTTTAGGGTCAGTAAAGCTTACACGCCCTTTTGTTAGCTGGGTTCCTTTTTCAGTATAAGAAGAACCTAATACTGTGCTGGCAGCAGTGATTACGATTCTTGCATCTTCGGGATTTAGCGCCTCAAACTCTACCCCTCCATCTGTTTCTACTGGATGGTGAGATGATAAGATTATAGCTGCTTTGTCTAATAGGATGGATGAAGATTGTTCTTGCGCAGTGATACTGCCATTCTCTTTAGATGCAAAAAATCTTCGATCTCCAATGGTGTGCTGTACACCATAGGAATTTCCAAGTGGCGGGAATTCTTGTGTAGAGTTTAGCAGCGAGGCTTTTTGTTCAGGGTTTAATAGCCAGGGCGATGGTTCAGATGTGTCCTGGGCAAGTGCAAGCATCATATTTAGTTGTTCTTCATTAAGAATAACACCTAATTCCAGCAACCGTGGCGCTACTGCATCAAAAAGAATATATATAAATTTCTCGGAAACATAGTATTCTTTAATACCATTAGTATTAAGAAGAGATGCTGCACCTGCTTGATTATTAATGCGCCACACAGGCGGATTCCGGTTATCAAACTGTGCTTCATTAGATAATATTTGTCGTAGTGCCTCTTCCGGAAGGTCTTCCATCTAGTAACCCTTTCCCTAGTCGGATGATGGTCTTAGTTATACTGTAGTCAGGAACTTCTATAATGGCACCTTAGCCAAGGTATTTAATAAAGCTCTGTCTTCTTTCTGCCATAAAATACTCCTTAAAAACACCATAAAACTCTGCCCCTTTTTGGGCTATCCGGCAAAAAGTATTTCGTTTACGCCGTTGCTGGTTTCTCATCCAGCGCGCCATCGGTTTTCTTGCGGCTAGAAGGGACAGAGGTCTTGGTGGCGGGTTTGCTGCCGCTATCGTTATTATTGCGGTCAAGCGGCTCGCCTTTTAAGAGCGCCTTGATATCCGCGCCGCTCAAGGTTTCGTATTCCAGCAGGTTCTTGGCGATGAGATGCAGCTCATCCATATGCTCGGTCAGGATTTCCTTGGCCTTCGTATGCGCGCCTTCGACGATTTCACGCACTTCCTCATCAATGAGCGCCGCCGTTTTGCTGGACACCTTGCTCGCCGCGGCGCCACTATAGGCATCCTGGTTGTCAGAGCCGTAGAAAAGCGGGCCAAGCTTGTCGCTCATGCCCCATTCGGTGACCATCGCGCGCGCCAGTGCGGTGACGTATTTAATATCCGAAGACGCGCCGCTCGATACTTTATCGTGCCCGAATATCAGCTCTTCGGCAACCCGGCCTCCCATGGCGATGGCAAGGTCTGCATACATTTTTTCACGCAGGTAAGAAATTTTGTCCGCTTCCGGCAGGCGCATCACCATGCCGAGCGCCCGGCCACGCGGAATAATCGTGGCTTTGTGGATCTGGTCGGCAGATGGCTGATGCACGGATACCAACGCATGGCCGCCCTCGTGATAAGCAGTCATTTTCTTTTCTTCCTCGCTGATGACCATGGATTTGCGCTCCGCCCCCATCATTACCTTGTCCTTGGCAGCTTCAAGCTCTTTCATGGTTACGACTTTCTTGCCATTGCGAGCGGCGAGGAGCGCGGCTTCATTCACGAGATTCGCGAGATCGGCACCGGAAAAGCCTGGTGTACCGCGTGCAATGGTGCGCGCGCTGACATCGGGAGCCATGGGGACTTTTTTCAGATGCACTTCGAGAATCTTCTCGCGTCCATTAATATCAGGGTTAGGCACCGTGATCTGACGATCAAAACGGCCCGGACGCAGCAGCGCCGGGTCAAGCACGTCGGGACGATTGGTTGCCGCAACGATGATGACGCCTTCATTGGCTTCAAAGCCATCCATTTCTACTAACATCTGGTTGAGCGTCTGCTCGCGTTCGTCGTTGCCGCCACCCATGCCGATACCGCGATGGCGGCCAACGGCATCAATTTCATCAATGAAAATGATACAGGGGGCATTTTTCTTACCCTGCTCGAACATATCGCGCACGCGGCTTGCGCCTACGCCCACGAACATCTCGACGAAATCGGAGCCGGAGATGGTGAAGAACGGCACCCCGGCCTCACCGGCGATAGCACGCGCCAGCAAGGTCTTACCGGTTCCCGGAGGGCCAACCAGTAAACAGCCTTTGGGGATTTTTCCACCCAGGCGCTGAAATTTCTGGGGGTCTTTCAGGAAATCTACGATCTCGGCAAGCTCGTCCTTGGCTTCGTCAATCCCCGCGACATCCTCAAACGTCACTTTGCCGGTTTTTTCCGTCAGCAGGCGTGCGCGTGACTTGCCGAAACCCAATGCTCCACCGCGACCGCCATCCTTGCCCTGCATCTGACGCATGAAGAAGATATAAATACCGACCAGCAACAGGAGGGGGAACCAGGAAAGCAGCGCGTTCCATACCGCATCCATACCGGAATTATCAGGCGTTGCCGAGATTCTGATTTTTTTCTTCAGGAGCGTCTCCACCAGATTCGGATCTTCGGGGGCATAGGTGATAAAGCGCTCATTATTGGTGGTATAGTGGCCCAGGATGGTGGTACTTGGCGAGTCGGGAGCTTTTTTGATAATGACGTCCGCCACTTCACCGGCATCCACCTTGGCGATGAAATCCGAAAACGCTAGCCGTTCATGGCTGTTAACTTCCGTGCCGCCTTCGAACATGTTAAACATGACCAGCAGCAGGAGGAATACGACGAGCCAGATGACAATGTTGCGGGTGATTTTGGGCATAATTTTTCTTTTACACGGAACAAAAGCGGTTATAGGCATCTAATATAGTGCAAAAAAAGCATTTTGTCATCCACTACCCGGAAATAATATCGTGCTATTCCCCTAAAATACGGGATTCACTATTGGTTTCGCGTTGTCCGTTGCGCGTAACGTACCGCTTAAGCCTGTTTGCCCAGGCGCACGGCCTTGGGGAATTTGACGCCCAGCGCGTTCTCCAGGCGTTCGATATCGCCGTAATATTCGATGCGACGCACGAAGCGCGGCATGATACCCGACCATTTGAATTTGCCGATGACCCTGCCGGCAGCGTCTTCACCTTCGGCTTTGAAGTTGAACAGATCGTGCATGGTAATCATATCGCCTTCCATGCCGACCACTTCCGACACGAAAGTGATACGCCGGTGGCCGTCGCGCATACGGCTGATCTGCACGATGAGGTGCAGGGCCGAGGCGATCTGGTAGCGCAGGGATTTCATTGGAATCTGTAGATCGGTCATGCTGATCATGTTTTCCAGACGGGAAAGCGCATCGCGCGGGTGGTTGGCATGTATGGTGGTAAGCGAACCTTCATGGCCGCTGTTCATGGCCTGAAGCATGTCGAACGCTTCCGCACCGCGCACCTCGCCGACAATAATACGATCCGGACGCATGCGCAGGGCGTTGCGCACCAGATCGCGGATGGATACGTCCTCATCGGCGTGCATCCCGACATGGTGCGGGCGGGTTTCCAGGCGCACCACATGCGGCTGCAGGAGTTTTAATTCCGCAGCGTCTTCGATGGTGACCACGCGCTCTTCCTTATCAATATGTTCCGAAATCGCATTGAGGAGCGTGGTTTTACCGGAGCCGGTGCCGCCGGAAATAACGATATTGAGACGGCATTTTCCTGCCACTTTAAGAAATTCGGCTACTTCCCGGTTCATATTGCCGTTTTCCACCATGGAATCGAGCGTGATCCGGCGCTTGGAGAATTTGCGGATGGAGATACTGGTTCCATCCACCGCCAGCGGCGGGGCGATGATATTGACGCGGCTGCCGTCGAGCAGGCGGGCATCCACCAGCGGGCGGTCCCTGTCAATTTTACGCCCGATATCTTTCACGATATTATTCGCCAGTGCATACACCTGGTCGTCGCTGGAAAATGCAATGCCGGTTTTTTCCAGAATGCCGGAGCGTTCTACATAAATGCTGTTGCAGCCGTTTATGAGAATGTCGTTGATGCTGTCATCATTGATAAGCGAGGCGATAGGTCCCATATCGGATTGGGCGTTATTGCCCTTGGCAGGTGTTGGGCCCGCTTCTGTATGCGTTGCAGGTGTCGAGGGTTCCGTGGTGTTAGTGATCGGCACTCTGCTGAGCAGTTTTTCTACATCCGGAAGGGCAAGTAGATCAATAGTTGCAGAAGCGCGCGCGATGACCGTGTCCTCAAAGGATTCTCCACGGATAAGGCTTTTCGCTCCGAAGATTTCACCTACCCCTGCGATGCGGCTTTCGCCTTTATGTATGACCTCCACCTTACCGGACAACAGGATAAAGGCGTTTTCGCAACTGCCGCCTTCCTCGCAGATAATTTCGTCCTTGGAAAAAGAGTGGATCATTGGTCCTACCTGAACTGGTTAATCTGTCGCCCACGGTAAATCTAACAGAAAAATGTAAAAATTCTCTTAATATGACGAAGTTTTAGCAAATAGTTAAGACATGTTCCAATGACTGCTAGCGCATGTAGCAAATAAAGAATTCTGTGTTGTTTTCTCTTTGATACGTATATTTTTACTTGCTTTCCTTGCATGCCGCACCCCGTTGTACGACGATGCTGGATTCCCGCAATAAATCCAGGGTGATATATTTATAATATATACAATAAGTTATATTATTCGCTCAATAATCTTAAGATATACAAGAGTGTCACGAAATTGTCATTTCTTTATGTTAATGTGTACTTACGTAATCAAGCTTTAAGGGTAAAAATTATGACAGGCTCATATTCACAAACCAGACGCGACTATTTAAATCAATTAGGGGAGGGGGTTGAAAATATAAGAAAAACATTAGGGATATTTGCGTCGAATGAAGTAATTATACCAATCCTTAGAGAGCAAGCGGCACGGTCTGCGGAGACAGCCCAATCATATGGACATAAAATTAACCCACAACAAGGAAAATTGGCAAAAGAACTTACAGAGAAAGTTACTGAAGAATTTATAGCCGCGATGTATGCGGGAAAGACAAACGAGAAGGGATACTTTGATCCTGATGGTATGACTCCTGCAGAAAGAACCGCAGCTCGGCAACAGGCTGGTAAGACTACGGTAAAAGAAAAAAAAGATGCTTCTTCTGCACAATTTTCCTCACCATCTATTGATCCGGATGGGGAAAATGTGCGAGGAAGGTCTGCTCAGGGGGCTGCGTCCCAGCCATCCCGACCGCAACATGATGATATAGAAAAGCAAAGCAGTGTTGCTGCTAGAAGGACTTTACTAGATGGCTTAGCAAGCTACACGGAGAGCCGAAGGCAAGGAGGAGCTTCTGACCCTGAAATTGTGCAGGAAATACTAGCGCAACCGCGAATAGATTCACAAGTTGTCCTTGAATTTTTAGTAGCGCTGAAAGATGGAAGAAAAAACGATAGGGAATTGATAGATCCTGACGGACAGCAAGTAGAGAACCGTCAAGGCCAGGCAGTAGGGCAGGGGAGTGAGGCCATTACTCCAAGTCCAACTCCACAACGTGTTGGCCAACAGGTCCCTCGCCAGCCTGGCCAAGTCACAGAAACTGCTGTAAGTGAGAGAAATAGAGAAGGAACTATGATTATTCCGGAAGTGACTACACACGAGAACCAACCAGAACGAATAGAAATTCAGGCAAACATCGCTGCTTTAAAAGCTAAAGTGCGTTCCGAACGGGGGGTATAATTCGCTATATCGACGGAAGTTAAACGCCGTTCAGCACTTCTTTTACTTTGCTCGCCAGTTGCTTGAGGGTAAAGGGCTTGGGGAGGAAATGGAATTCACGCTGGCTCCCGTAGCTTTTGACAAACACATCTTCCGCATAGCCGGAGATAAATATCACCTTGACCCGTGGAAATTTGGGAATGATCGTCTCTATCATGCTGGGGCCGTTAATGCCGGGCATGATCACGTCGGTAATGATCAGTTCCACTTCATTGCCCTGTTCTTCCATCATTTCGATGGCCATTTCCCCGCAATCCGCCTCCAGCACCGTATAGCCCTTGTTGCGCAGCGCCCGGGCGGCGAAGGTGCGCACCGGCGTCTCATCTTCGACGAGTAACAGGGTGCCTTTGCCGGTGAGATCGTCATTCACCGTGCGCTCCGGCGCCTGCGCTTCCGGTGGCGCGGCGTCTTCCGCCTTGTAACGTTTGAAGAATATGCTGAATGTCGTTCCTTTGCCTTCCTGGCTCTGCACATAAATATAGCCGCCGGTCTGCTTGACGATTCCGTATACAGTGGCAAGGCCAAGCCCGGTGCCGGATCCGACTTCCTTGGTCGAAAAGAAAGGCTCGAATATCTTCTGCAGCAACGTGCGCGGAATACCGGTGCCCGTGTCCATCACTTCCACTAACACATAATCCCCATCCGTTATCGCCTCGTCTTCGGCGGGGGGGATGAGGCTGCGGTTGATCGGGGTCCTGGCATTGATGGTGACATGGCTGGTTTTGATGGTAAGCCCGCCGCCGTTCTGCATGGCGTCGCGGGCGTTTACCGCCAGGTTGATAAATACCTGCTCCAGTTGCCCCTGATCGGCTTTTACGAGCCCTAAATCGCGCCCATGCACCATTTTCAACTCGATATTCTCGCCAATCAGGCGACGGACCAGGTTGGAAAGCTCGGCGAGGACATCGGTGATGTCGAGCATTTTCGGCTGCAGCGTCTGGCGGCGCGAGAAGGCGAGCAGCTGGCGCACCAGGTTTGCCGCACGGTTGGCGTTTTGTTTGATCTGCATGATGTCGGCAAATGACTGGTCCCCGGCAGGGTGGCGCATCAGGAGTAGATCGCAAAAGCCGATCATGGCGGTGAGCAAGTTATTGAAATCATGGGCAATGCCACCCGCAAGCTGGCCGACTGCTTGCATCTTCTGCGAATGGGTGAAGCGTTGCTCCAGGTTTTTCTGCTCCGTGGTGTTGATCATATGCACGATGATCTCTGAACGGTCGTACCCCATGCTGTTGATATAGAGCGATACGGTGATTACCTCTTCCGTATTCAGCGTGATGTCCAGAGGCTTCCTGTCTATCGGCTGGCCCTGAGAAATTTTTGCGATAAGCGCCTTGATATCGGAGCGATTGTCTTCTTTGATGATATCGAAGAATGACCAGCCGCAGTCCGCGACCCGGAATTTCAGCAGTTCGCGCAGGGAGTCATTGCAGTCGAGCACCCATCCATCCTGCCCGATTACGGCGATAGCAAACGGGGAAAAGGAAATAAAACGCGGCAGGCTGAGAATAAAATCTTTTGGCATACCCGTTATGCGGACTCCTGCAGATCCACTGCTGCGCTTATTCCATAAGTCCGGCCACCTTCGACCAGCAATTTCTGCTGAATGTTCGTGGTCACCGTGGCGCGGTTTTTCTGTTTTATTATCACCTGGCCGTTAAAATCGCTGAGCAGCAGGATGCCCGTATCATGCTTGACATACTGGTGGAAGATGTGCCCCAACAGCATCCTGGACTGCAGTATTTCGCCGGCATTATATCCCAACCATTGCTCGAAATCCTTGCTGACGGCGACTATCTTGCCATTGCTGTCGGCGACGATTTGTCCGCCTTCCACGGTGCGTACCGCTTCCTGAAGCAGCGTGATGACATGCTTATCCCCATTTTTGGGTTCCGTATCCTCGGCACGTTTTTCCACATAATCGCGCCCGCGTATAATGAAATATCCTCTAGGGCGTGTGATAACATCTACGGCAACCATCATGGTCAGCTTATCGCCATTGCTGTCATGAAACGATAGTACCATATGATCGGATTTATTTTGTTTCAACGCTTGGAATATCTGATTCTTTGCCTCGTCTGATATGTCGGTAAACGCGAAGAGGTCGTGCAACGTGTAACTGCCGTTATTGAGAAAATTTACAAAAATTTTCTGGAATCCCGTATCGACATAAAAAATCGTTCCCTCGGCATTGGTGATAAAGCAGAAGCGTGTGCCAATCTGGGTGGCGGAGGCAAGCAGTGCTGCCTGAAATTCGGTGGCCATAAGCAGGTTGCGGAACTTCACCATAAAGAACCAGATAATGGATCCGAACGCGGCGACGCTTGCCACCAGCACCGCCAGAAATACCCCGCTGATGGTGGCATCCTCGACCGTGTAAGCGGAAAGGCAGATAATATCGAACACCACCAGAAAGATCATGAATGTCTTGAGGATGCGTGGCACGCGGTTGCGTACGACAAAACCGCTGCCCTCAAGATTATTTAATATATTATCGCTGAACCGGATGCTCATGATGATCCTATTTATTGGGGGGCACGCTGCCCCCGATTTTACTCCGTAAAATCTCCCCTGCGGGGTCGTCGTATAGCACTCCTCCGCGTACCCTTGCGCCGTCTTGCTTTTTTATATTCCGCACTTATTTTCTTCCCCGTAAACGATATACGTAGCTTATGACTTCCGCCACTGCCTTATAATGTTCGGCGGGGATCTCTTTGTCAATATCTACTGTCGCATAAAGCACTTGAGCAAGCGGAGGATTTTCAAATAGCGGGATGTTGTGTTCTTTCGCGACTTCGCGGATGCGCAGCGCGATAAGATCCAGGCCTTTAGCCACCACGATCGGCGCACGCATGGATTTTGAATCGTATTTCAGCGCGACGGAATAGTGCGTCGGGTTGGTGATGATGACGTCTGCGGTCGGCACCGCCGCCATCATGCGTTTTTTGGCGCGCTCCACCCGAATCTGGCGGATGCGCTGCTTGATTTTCGGATCGCCTTCCTGCTGCCGATATTCTTCCTTGATTTCCTGCTTGGACATGCGCAGGCTTTTTATAAATTCGTAACGCTGGTAGAGATAGTCGATCGCGGTAATGAGAAACATGACGATGCATACGCCTATCATCATGCGCTTGGCCGTGGCGGCCAGGTACGCCACCACGCCAAAGATGCCGATATCCGGCAGTTGCTTCAATTGCGGGAAATAGGGCAGGACGCCATAATAGGCCACCACGGAAACCAGGATTATCTTGATAATGCTTTTGCCGAATTCCGTGAGCGATCGCATGGAAAAAAGCCGTTCCAGCCCTTTGAGGATGGATATTTTCTCGAGTTTGGGTATGATGGGCTCCAGCGAAAAGACGAACCGGTTCTGTATGGCGTTGGATACGATTATCGCCGCGATGAAAGCCACGAAAGGTATTAACAGCACGCCTGCGCACATTTCCAACGTGTCTATCAGCAGGCTGCCCAGCGCCTGGTTATCCGCAGCGAAGCTGTCGGGCCGCTCAATAAATACGGCAAGCGAGTATTGCACTTTATGGAATAATTTAGGCGCGATCCACACCAGCGCCAGGGTAAAAGCCAGCAGCATGAAGAAGCTCGTCGCCTCGCGTGACGTAATCGACTGGCCACGCTCAGCGGCTTCTTCCAGCCGCTTTCGCGTAGGTTCTTCGGTTTTTTGCGAATCGTCCTGTTCGTCGGCCATAAGAGAGGTGCTAGGTTCTAGGTGCTAGGTTTTAGAAGTAGGAATGTTTCTATAGAAACACTAGAACCTAACACCTAGAACCTAGCACCTCATTTCAGATAACCCATAATAGCCATAATCCGGTCTTTGTAAAATTCCATGTAAAATAACATGATGGCGCTGAAGGTGGTGATGAAGATAAAGAAGCCCACCATCAATTGCGGGGCGACGAGGACGAAGAACACTTGAATGGTGGGCATCAGCCGCGAGATGATACCGGCGCCCAGGAAAAGCAGTGTTCCGGTAATGAGGACAGGGGCCGATATCTGCACTGCCGTGGTGAATGTGTCGGAGGTGATATGGGCGATGGTGCTGGCAAAATCTCCCAGCGGCGGCAGCTTGCCGACCGGGAACACCGTGTAACTCTCGGTAATTCCGCGTAGCATCATGTAATGCAGGTTGGTGCTGAACAATAGCACAATGGTGATGATGCCGAAGAAATTACCGACAATCGAACCCTGGCTGCTTTGGTTGACGTCAAATATCACGGCGGAGGATACGCCCGCCTGTACCGAAAAGATTGCGCCGGCAATATGCGTTACGGCGATGATGGTCTTGCATATAGTGCCGATGAAGATGCCTATGAGTATTTCATTGGCAACCATCAAGAACAGTATGGTATTGGAGGGGGGCAAGGGTGGCATGGCAGGTCCTAGCACCGGGGTCAGCACCAGAGTGACCATCAGTGCAAAGCAAAGCCGGATATTGGCTGACACATAGGTTTCACCATATCCCGGCAGCACCATGATGCCGCTGCCCACGCGGCAGAATATCAGGAAAAAAGAGAAAATCTGGGAGATGAGGAAATGCTCTAGCATAGAGTTATATAATCGGGGGCGCGCCGCCCCCGATTGCACTCCGTGCAATCTCCCCTGCGTGGTCGTCGGCTGTGCCTCCTCCGCGTACCCACGAGACTTGATTTTTTTTATTCATCATTGCCCCGCCCGATGTCCACAATCCGCTTATTCAGTTCTTCGTTGAAATCCGAAAGCGTGCTGATCATGAACGGCATCAGAAAAATCAGCGATATAAAAATGATAAATATTTTCGGCACAAACGTAAGCGTCTGCTCCTGAATCTGCGTCAGCGCCTGGAACAGCGATACGATCAGCCCCACTGCAAGGGCAATCAGCATCAGCGGCATCGCTACCTTGAAAAAAACGATCAGCCCCTGCCTGCCGATTTCCATCACTTCAAGAGAATCCATGCGTGCACTATAGTGCTATTTAATAGTGCATGCCAGAAAAAGAATAGACTTCCTCCGAAACTCTACTGCGCCGGAAAATCTGCTTGAAAATTCCGTACTCAAAACTCACGTACTTCTCTGTACGCTCAAGTTTTTCCGTGCCGAATTTCCTTCGCGCTTTTCTCGCCGCAGCGAGTTTCACAGGAAGTCTAATGGCTATCGCTCTTCCACCATCTCGGTTTTACCTTTTACCCGATCGGCGAGGGCAGCGGACATGAATACTTCCAAGTCACCGTCGAGCACGCCTTTGGTGTCGCTGGTCTCCACATCGGTGCGCAAGTCCTTGACCATCTGGTATGGGTGCAGCACATAAGAGCGAATCTGGTGGCCCCAGGCATTGTCGGTTTTGGTGGCGTTGAGCGCGTCTGCCTTGGCCTCGCGCGCGCGCAGTTCCTGCTCATAAAGCCGCGCCTTGAGCATGCTCATCGCCTCTTCTTTATTTTTATGCTGCGAGCGCGTGGTCTGGCTCTTGACGACAATGCCGGAAGGCATGTGCGTAATGCGCACGGCACTTTCGGTTTTGTTGACATGCTGGCCGCCTGCGCCGCCGGAACGCATCGTATCGATCTGCAGATCCTTTTCATCTATCTTGATGGCGATAGTATCGTCCACGACCGGATAGACCCAGACGCTGGCGAAGCTGGTATGGCGGCGGGCGTTGCTGTCAAAAGGCGAGATGCGTACCAAGCGGTGCACGCCTGATTCCGTTTTCGCCCAGCCATACGCGTTGTGGCCGGACACCTTGATGGTGGCGGACTTGATGCCGGCTTCCTCACCCGCGAGTTCGTCCACCAGTTCAACCCTGAAGCCGCCCTTTTCCGCCCAGCGCATATACATGCGCAGCAAGATGGAAGCCCAGTCCTGACTTTCCGTACCGCCTGCGCCGGGATGTATCTCGATGAAGCAGTCATTGCCGTCAGCCTCGCCGGAGAGGAGACTCTCCAGTTCGAGGCGGCGCAGTTTATCGGCGATGCCTGTAAGCGTTTTTTCCGATTCGGCAAGAAGCGCCGTGTCGTTTTCTTCCTCGGCGAGCGCCGCCAGATCCATATTGTCCTTATAATCCCGCGTCAGGGCTTCATAATTATGGATGATCTCTTCGAGGTGATTGCGTTCACGCAACAGCGTTTGCGCTTTTGCCGTATCGTTCCAGAGATCGGGATCGGATGTAAGCGCGTTCAGCTCATCACGGCGGCGCAGGGCATTATCCCAGTCAAAGATACCTCCGTAATTGGATCTGTGACTGTTCGATACGTTTGGATAGGTTGATGATTTCAGCTTTCATGATGTTTCCTTTATGTAAGTTGGCCAGTGGCTCGTGAGGTGTATTTAGTACAATCCGCCCGTGCCTTCACTATGATGGTTATTATCATACCGGGAAGGCGGGAGGAAGCCGGGTGCGGCGGTTTTCGGGTCGGGAAAATAATGGCTGGAAGCAGGTGGTTCCACTTGTTCGGAGGGGAAGTTATAGCTTGGCGCGGGACCTTGAGGTAAAAGGCCGAATAGGTTGTCCTTGGCAGCTTCTTCACTACCCTGGCCGGGATGCTCGCCTTCCTTAAAGGCCTCCAGCACGATGCGGTCAGGCGTGCCGGGGTAGGGCGGCATACCGGTTTTTTCATCCACCTGGATGAAGTTAATACCGGGTGGCACGCGGAACGGGGTTGAAGGTGTGTTTTTAAGGGCGCTTGCCATGAACTTGATGAACCCCGGCAGGGCGACGCTTGCTCCGGTTTCTTTTTTACCCAGCGTCTGCGGCTGGTCGTAACCGACATAAATGCCTGCCACCAGATCCGGCGAGAAGCCGACAAACCAGGTATCCTTGCTGTCGTTCGTGGTGCCGGTTTTTCCGGCAAGTATCTTGCCGAGCTTGTGGGCGGCATAACCGGTACCGTGCTCAACCACTCCCTGCAATATCGACACCATCTGATACGCCGCGCGGTTATCGACAATCTGAGTCCGGTTGTCCGGCAGCACCGGCGGCTGCATATCCGGTTTTAGCTGCGTTTCATCAGCCAGCTTACAGGCATCACACGTGCGTGTGTCACGGCGTAGGATAGTTTTCCCGTTTTTGTCGTCAATGCGCTCTATCAGCCAGGGGGAGACTTTTTTGCCGCCATTATCCAACATACAATAGGCGTTGGTAAGCCGTATCAGCGTGGTCTCCTGCGCACCGAGCACGATAGAGAACTGTTCGGGAAGCTTGTCGTAAATGCCGAAACGCTGGCCAAGCTCGATAATTTTGTTGATCCCCAGTATTTCTGCCAGCTTCACTGTCATGGCGTTGCGCGATTTTTCGACACCGGTACGCAGCGTCGCAGGGCCTAAGTAATCGCCGTGGTAATTAACCGGATGCCATACCGGCATTCCGTTACCCTGGCTGAGTTCCACCGGCTCGTCCACCACAATGGAGGCGGGGGTGAAGCCATTCTCCATTGCGCTGAGATATACAAATGGCTTGAACGCGGATCCGGGCTGCCGGCGCGCCTGAGTGGCACGGTTGAATTCCGTGCCGCCGTAACTATAACCGCCGGACATTGCCAGCACCCGGCCTGTATGCGGATCCATGACAATCATTGCACCGTTCACTGCCGGGATTTGGTGTATCGTATAAGTATCCTTTTCTCCTGCGGGAGCCACCACGAGGACATCGCCGATGGTAAGCGGTTTGGTGTCCGTCCACTTGACCGATTCCTTATCCAGCATGGCCTTGGTATTATTGGCGAAGAATAGGGTCGTTTTTCCTTTAATAACATCCGCTACCAGCGCCAGCCGCTCATTATCAAAGAGCGGCGCTTTTTTACTCGCCTCAATCGCTATAAGCTGTTTCTGCCAGTCGCCGTAATGCGTCATATGTGCTACCGGCCCGCGCCAGCCATGGCGGTGATCATATTCCCTTAAGGCAAGGCGCAATCCTGCGTCCGCATATTCCTGCAGTTCCGGATCGAGTGTGGTTTTTACGAACAGACCGCCTTTATAGAGCATATCATCGCCATACTTCGCGGCGATTTCGCGGCGCACCTCTTCGGAGAAAAAATCCGCATGCGCCATTTCCGTCCTGTCACGCGTGCGCAGCGTGATGGGTTTGGTAATCGCATCATGGGCATCGGCGGCGCTGATATAGCCGTCCTCCATCATGCGATTGATGACATAGTCACGACGATCCTTGGCGCGATCGTAATGGAGCACGGGATCGCTCCGTCCCGGTGCCTGCGGCATGGCGGCCAGAAATGCCACTTCCTCAATGGTAAGTTCGTCCAGCGATTTGTTGAAATAGTTCAGTGCTGCGGCAGCGACACCGTAAGAGCCTTTGCCGAGATAGATTTCATTGAGGTAGAGCTCAAGGATACGGTCTTTGCTATAGACCTCGGTGATGCGGAAGGCGAGGATGGCCTCTTTGACCTTGCGGCTGATGGATTTTTCCGGCGTCAGCAGAAAGTTCTTCACCACCTGCTGGGTAATGGTCGAACCGCCGGAGATGGTATGGCCATGCCCCAGGATCGCTTGGAAATTTTGCCGCAGCGCCCGCGCGATGCCATAGATATCCAGGCCGTTATTGGAATAAAAATTTTTGTCCTCCGCCGAGATGAAAGCTTGCGAAACCCGCTTGGGGATGGAGGTGAGCGGCACATATACACGCCGTTCCACTGCGTATTCCGCCAGCAGCTTGCCGTCAGCGGCATAGAGCCGCGTCGTGGTGTCCGGATCGTAATTGGCAAGCTCGTGATAATCAGGCAGATCGCTGTTGAAGTGAATAAATAACGCACCCAGCGCCACCATGGAAATGATGAGGCAGGTAAACACGGCGCTGGCTAAGCCCGCTAACACTCGTATCAGGAATTTTCGCAAGGGATATTTCTTAATAAACGGCACGTTTTACGGTGAAAGACTATATTACTACACGGGCTGCATAGCAATTATTATCTCCTGTGAATGCCCAGCAGTATGGAGGGAGCGCACCGGGCAAAAAAACCCCTTCCATACATTAAGCATGAAAGGGGCAAAAGAAAGGTATTCAAGAAAAATATCTTTTACGCGGCGACCTGCTGCTGCCTCAGAACACCAAGCAACTTTTCTGTGGCGGCTTTCGCATCTACTTTCTCAGCGGCGGCCAATTCATGCGTCAGGCGCGAGAAGGCCGATTCATAAATCATTCTCTCACTGTAAGAGCGCTCGGACTGATCGACATTCCGGTGCAGGTCGCGTACGACTTCCGCTACCGAAATCAGGTTGCCGGAGTTAATTTTTGCTTCATATTCCTGGGCACGGCGGCTCCACATGCCGCGCGAAGTGCGGGCCCGCCCCTTTAAGGTGGTAAATGCCTTGGATATCTCATCATTAGAACTGATATTACGCAGGCCTGCAGCATTCGCCCTGTGCACCGGCACGCGCAACGTCATTTTATCTTTTTCAAAGGAAATTACGAAGACTTTGAGTGATACGTCACCGATTTTCTGCGTTTCTTCTGCAAGAATCTTCCCGACTCCGTGTGTCGGGTATACTACGTAATTTCCAACCTTGAACTCAGGGGAGGATTTTTTGGTCATGACTTCACACCTTCGATTTTTAATTATAAAAACCACGTTCTATTATTACTATAACATAGTTTTAAGAAAAATCACGAAAATTGTTAAGATTGTGTTAATCTTTTTGCATCTTATTGAAAATTATAATAATAACTGTGTGTCATTTTACCGTAATCATCACCTTTTCTTCAAAATCCTGGCCATCGACCGTTATGATTTCAACCGCAACCGTATCCATTCCGCTGAAATCGTGCTCCGGCGTGTAATCGGCATATATACCGGGATGTTTAGTTTTATTGCATGCCGAGCGAGGATTTTGCGGAGGATAGGAGGTATAGCCGTCACGCTGGACTACCTTCACCGTGCCGTGCTCCGGCTGTTTTATAATTTTCAATGTGTTAATACCGGGCGAACTGCAATCGGGATTGAGCGCAGTCACTCCGCTGATCGTGATGGTTTTACCGGCGGGCACGGTTTTATTAATGATTCTTGGTCCAGACGACGTCACTGCGGGGCGCACCGCAGGTGCACTGGCTTGCTGTTGCACCACACAGCTGGCGAGTAGCAATAAAGCGGCAGAAGAAAACGTAAAATGTTTCATCATAACAGTATATTATTTGATTGTTAACGGGTTATTTCCCATCCACCCAGGTTTTGCGGTTGAAATTGTGCTCTGCGTCAATCACGCGCACGGTTCCGGTGCGCGAGCGCATGATGATGGAGTGGGTATACGCGCCGCCGGGGAATCGCCGCACGCCGCGCAGCATGGAGCCATCGGTCACGCCGGTTGCGGCGAACATCACATCATTGCCGCTTGCCATGTCCATCAATGTATATTTGCGGTTCAAATCTTCTATCCCCATGCGTCTTGCCCGCGTTTTTTCCTCTTCCTCATTGAAGAGGAGCCGTCCCTGCATTTGGCCGCCGATACAGCGCAGCGCTGCTGCCGCCAGCACGCCCTCCGGTGCGCCGCCGATGCCCATATAGATATCAATCCCGGCTTCCTTCCGCGAAGTGGCAATCACGCCAGCAACGTCGCCGTCGGTGATAAGCTGGATGCGTGCCCCGGCTTCCCGTACTTTGGCAATCAATTCTTTATGGCGCGGGCGGTTCAGTATGCAGGCGACCAGATCGGAAACCTCGCATTTTTTTGCCTTTGCCAGCCGCTTAAGGTTTTCCTCTGGGCTGTCATCGAGGTCAATAACGCCGTCCGGCAGGCCGCCGCCCACCGCAATTTTGCTCATATAGACATCCGGCGCATGGAGAAATCCGTTTTTATCGGCCATTGCCACCACGGCCAGTGAGTTAGGGCCGCCGGTGGCGCAGAGCGTCGTGCCTTCCAGTGGATCAAGCGCGATATCTACCGCAGGCCCGCTGCCAGTGCCAACTTTTTCCCCGATATACAGCATGGGGGCTTTGTCGCGCTCGCCTTCACCGATGACCACCGTGCCGTCAATCGTCAGGCCGTTAAGCGCCTCGCGCATGGCATTCACCGCCACCTGATCGGCATCTTTCTCATTCCCGCACCCCATCAGCTTTGAGGCGGCAAGCGCGGCGGCTTCCGTCACGCGCACTGCTTCCAGCGCGAAATTGCGATCCATGGTGAAGTTTTCGGAATAGGCGGCTGTTTTGGCAGGGTTGGTCATAATTTTTCTATCCTTATCATATGGGGAGGCTCGATAACGGAATCCAGCACCGCAATCGACTTTAACGCATTGCGCATGGAAAGTTCAAGCGTTTCATGGGTGGTGATGACCACTTGCACGGTTTCGCCGGGCCGGTGGGAGTTCTGCAGGAACGAGCCTACGGAAATGCCCTCGTTAAGGAAAATACTGGTGATCGCGGCAAGCACGCCGGGCTTATCCACTACGCCCAGGCGGATATAATACGATGTTTTGAGGCTCTCCATCGCGGCAAGCGGTAGCGCCTTCAGGCGATCTACCGAAATTGTGAACGGCTTATACGCTGCGCCGCCCGCGATATCGGCGATGTCCGCGACTACGGATGAGGCGGTAGGGCCTTCGCCTGCGCCTCTTCCTTCCAGCGTGATGCGCCCTACGGAACTGCCTTCCACGATGATTCCGTTATAGGCATCGCTTACCCTGCCGATGGAGGAGGATTTCGCCACCATGGCAGGGTGGACGCGCGCTAATATCCCATCCTGTGTGCGTGTCGAAATCCCCAGCAATTTTATGGCAAACCCCAACTGATCGGCAAATTCCATATCGGTGATAGTGATATGGCGGATACCTTCCACGTAGACAGCGTCTATGGCCAGTGGGCAACCATAGGCAAGGCTGGTGAGAATCGCCAGCTTATGGGCTGTGTCGATGCCGTCAATATCGAAGGTCGGATCCGCTTCGGCATACCCGATACGCTGCGCATCCGCCAAGGCTTCGGCAAAATCCTTCCGTGTATTCCACATCGACGTCAGGATGAAGTTGCAGGTGCCGTTTAATATCCCCG
>JABDGA010000012.1:34641-35505 GCA_013286285.1 Alphaproteobacteria bacterium
ATCGGAAATAAATGCGTATGACACTCCCCGTAATCGCATGAAAATGATTGGCAATCAGCCCTTGACGCAACGCCTTTATGATAGGAATGCCTCCCGCCACCGCTGCTTCATAGGCCAGTATTTTTCCTGCTTTTTCGGCCAGTGCCGCAAGCGCCATGCCGTGATGCGCAATCAACGCCTTATTGGCGGTGACGACATGCTTGCCAGCTGTAAGCGCTGCTTCCACCAGCGCCCTGGCCACGCCTTCCGACCCGCCGATGAGTTCTACTATCAGGTCAACTTCTGGCATATTCGCCAGTGCCTGCGGCGATTCCGCCCATTTAATACTCGCTGCCCCGGAGCCGAGGTTTTTATTCCTGTCACGCTCCAGCACCGCCACGACATTAATCTTACGGCCACAGCGCTCCTCCAGTAGAGCCGCATTCTCCTGGATAATTTTAAGCGTGCCGCCGCCTACCGTTCCAAGCCCGGCGATAGCAATATTAAAGGGTTTATTCATAGTAAGGTTTGTTTTTTTATCAATCTGCTTTATCTTATGCCTGTATATACAGGTCAGAACTTAACTCCGAGGCATTATGAAGAAATTTATCCTCATTGCAATGGTTATGATGCTGCCAGTCATCACCATCTCCGCCTGCAACACCATCAAAGGCATGGGGCAGGACATACAAAGCGGGGCTACAACTGTGCAGAATGCGATGCGGTAAGGAGGGCAGAAATCCAGAATTTTGAAATTAAGAATTTCAGATTCAAGATTCCAATTAGCCTACTATTTCCAAATCACTGAAGAAAAACCGGATTTCATTAGCGGCGTTTTCTGGCGAATCAGAGCCATGCACGGAGTTGCGCTCGATGGACTCACCC
>JABDGA010000013.1:0-30821 GCA_013286285.1 Alphaproteobacteria bacterium
AGAAACTGCTGGCTTTTGAGCTAACATGCTATAATTTAATAGGGTATATTTTGAAGTTGAAGAGCTTTAGTAATGACGGGGTCGAAAGTTCAATTCTTTTCAGCAGCACCATTTTCTTTACGATTTTTTATTTGACATGATTAAAGCCAGGTTCCGTTGATTTTATATTAATATGCTGAATATTAATAATATTAATTTCTAGGTATAAGAAGCAGATCTTCATCTGTTGCATTCCGGAAACAGTATTTTAAGCTTCTATTAAGATTTCTCCATTATTATTGGTTTTTCAGTGAGTTCCCGTGTCAGTGATAAACCACAGGGAGTTTGCTCGATAATAAACAGGAATAATGCATGTCGTATTTCGCACGGTTTGCGGCACAGATCAGCATCGCATTGGCATCTGCTTTTACGATAACCATCAGTTACGCGCTGTATTACCAGCACAAGCAGACAGCGGAAACGCAGATGTGGGTGGTTCATACGCATGAAGTACGCGAGCATATTGAAAAATTCCTGGAAACTACCAATGAAATATCACTGGGACAGAGAGGATATCTGCTGACAGGGGATAAAAACTACCTGAATTCCTATAACAAGGCGCTGACGGATACAGAGGATAGCAAGGAAATTGATAATGATATCCTGCATCACTATTCCATTGCGCATGAGTTGCATATTCTTCATTTTGTGACGGACGATAATCCCTATCAGCAGCAAAATCTTGTACGGTTGGAAAAGGCCAGCCAGGATTTGCTGATATATGCCGCAGCATCCATTGATACGTATAAAAACCATGGAACCAATGGCCTTACCGGCGACCTGGATCAGGTGCGCGGTAAACTCATCATGGATGCCATACGCCGCATTACCTATGATATGCTGGAAGAAGAAGATCAACTCCTGAAAAAGCGTACGCAGCTGGATGCCGATGTAAACAGTCGTAGCAAGGCACTCGCGGTGGGGAGTATAGCTGTATTCTACGCTGGAATTGTGCTCTTGCTGCTGATGCTGCATAGAAATACGAACCAGTTAAAGCGCAAGAGCAAAACATTACTGGACATTGTCGCTATTCAGCGCGAAGTGGCTTACCTGCACCATGATCTACAACTGGCTATGGAACTTATTGCGGGGCGCATGCATATCATTACCGATGCGGAAGGCGGTGTCATCGAGATGCTGGAGGGCGATGAGATGATCTACCGCGCTGCCAGCGGCAAAGCCGCTGCTCATGTAGGGATGCGCCTGCGTGCAGCAGGCAGCCTGTCAGGGCGTTGTATACAGGAACAGTTGACCTTGAAATGCGACAACGCGGAAACGGATGAGCGCGTGGATAAAATAGCTTGCCGTAAAATCGGTGTGACATCCATGGTCGTGGTTCCATTAAAACGTGAAAAGCAGGCAGTGGGTGTTTTAAAAGTGTTTTCTTCCAGGGTAAACGCGTTCAACAGTGAGCATATTGCAATGCTTGAATTAATGGCAGGCGTGCTTTCCGCGGCCTTAAGTGATGCGCTGGTCACTGACCGCATACGCCAAAGCGAGGAAACGTTCCGCACCGCCATGCATAATGCCTCCATCGGTATGGCTTTGATACAGCCGGATGGAACATTTAAGGCAGTTAACAAGGCATTATGCGACCTGCTTGGCCGCAGTGAAGAAGACATACTGCGGGCGGACTTCCAGACGCTCACGCATCCGGATGATTTACAGGAGAACATGGAATATATCCGGCGAATACTGGCAGGGGAAATCCAGAAATATGAAATGGAAAAGCGCTATATCCATAAAGACGGGCATATCATATGGGCATTGTTGAACGTATCGCTGGTAGCAAACGCCGACGGTACTCCAAAGCATTTCATATCGCAGATACAGGACATCACCGCGCGAAAACAGCTAATCACAAAACTCAACCAATCCAACAGCCAATTAGGGCGGTTCGCGTATATTGCTTCGCATGATATGCAGGAACCGCTGCGAATGCTATCAAATTTTGCCCTTTTAATTGACAGCGAATATGGCGATAAGCTCGATGAAACGGGCAAGGAATATATCAAGATTGTAACCGATTCTGCTATCCGCATGCAGAGTATGGTGGCTGGGCTGCTGGAATATGCGCGCGTCGGCAAAGGCGCATTTAATGTACAGGAAATCGACGTCGCAAAAGATATCAAGCACATCCTCGCCAGCCTTTCACAAGCCATTAAAGACTGTAATGCCAGCGTAACCTATGACGCGCTGCCAGTGATAAAAGGCAATCCCGTGCAGTTCACCAGCCTGTTACAGAATCTTGTCAGTAACGGCCTGAAGTATCAGGCCCCCGGTGTTATTCCGTATGTACATATCGGTGTGGAGGATAAGGGAAGTGTCTGGGAGTTTCAGGTGAAAGATAATGGAATAGGCATGGCGGAAGAATATATGACGCGTATATTCGAGCCGTTTGTAAGACTTCATAGCTGGCAGGAATATAAAGGCACCGGCATAGGGCTTTCCATAGCCAAGGAAATCGTAGAAAATCACGGTGGAAAGATTTGGGCTACTTCCCAGCCTGGAAAAGGAAGTACTTTCCATTTTACGATCCCCAAATAAATTTCAGGAAAGAATAATGTCATGACAAACACAGATGCCGCAAAGCCCCGGGTGCTTGAAATACTTCTGGTGGAAGATAACCGGGGTGATACGCTATTAACTCAAAAAGTTCTGGGAGGCATGAAACTCGCGAATCATATCACCATAGCTGAAGACGGGGATAAAGCCCTGGCCATCCTGCGCCGTGAAGAGAAATACGCCGCACTCCCCATGCCGGATATTGTCCTGCTGGATCTGAATATGCCTAAAAAAAGCGGTAAGGAAGTGCTGCAGGAAATAAAAGGAGATGAGCGCCTGAAACATATTCCGGTCATTATACTTACAAGCTCACATGCCGAAACAGATATTGCAAAGACATACGATCTGCATGCCAATGGTTATATCGTAAAGCCGGTAAACCCTGAAAAATTTATGGATATGATAAGAACGTTGGCATGGAACAGAAATATACAGCTGCGTATCTGAGCGGGGTGATGGGAACGTGCTATCAAAACGGAGCGTTTTTCATATTACCGCTTTTTCGCTTTTCTATCCGGCAAGCCCTTATTATCAGTGAATAGTTTGAGCAAGCTTTCACCCACGAAGAAATTCCATCCTTCTTCGCAATTCTCGTAACACTCCACTGTCGGAACCAATCCGACATGCGTCATACGAACGTTGGTTGTCTTATTATCTGTGGAAATTTCCCATACGACTTGCGTGTTGTTCCACTCCGTTTTGTCTTTCAGCCAGGGCAGATTGGAATTGGTAACCCGCCAGACAATTTTTTTCTCAGGGACGACTTCAGCTATTGTAAAGTCCACGAATGTGTCTCCGAAATTGACGGTAAAGCTATCTCCAATTTTTTGAGAAGCACCTTTAAATCCTTTAGTCCACCAATCGGAAACGCGGCTGATTTTATTGGCTGCTTCGCTGGAGGGGATCTTTGCGGTAATCGTTTTGGTATAGTTTTGATGTGTCATAAAGATTATCCTTGTGTGGTGTTTTTTTCGCACTTGCGGTCTATAACAATCTGTCCAGTCTCGATGAGGGATTTCAGATTGGAAAGAATCTTGGGCCACCCGCCAGATACCGCTTCGATGAGTTTGGACGGATTTTTGTCGATCACATGCGTGACGGTCAATTTGGTGGCATTGTCAACGGCCTCAATATCAAATGTACACTGTGAGTAGCCTTCCGCCTTCAATTCCGGCCTCCACTCATGCCGCCATTTTATCACCATGCGTTTGGGCGGATTGATCTCAATAATTTCGCCGGCATCGGTGATTTCTCCGTTTTCAGAAATCATTTTCCAGGGCGAGCCTGCTTTCCAGTCGCTTTCGCAACGTGTTCCGAGCCAGTATTGCTTCATGAATTCCTGGTTGGTCAGTGCGTGCCATAGTTCCTCGGGAGTGGTTTTGATATAGGTAGCGTATATAAATTCAGAATTAGTCATCGTCATTCTCCTGTAAAGCTTGTTTAAGATTATGTAGCGCTTGAATCCGTCCCTGCTCAAATTTGCCAATCCATCGCGTGTAAATCTCATGGATTGGAGCTGGATTGAGATAGTGCAGTTTCTCGCGTCCTTGCCTTTGGGTAACGACAAGGTTTGCCGTCTCCAATAAGACAAGGTGCTTGGTCACCGCCTGACGGCTCATATCGATCCTTTCGCAAAGTTGACTTAGTATCAGCCCATTCTGTTCGCGCAATCTGTCCAGCAACTGTCTGCGGTTGGCATCGGCAAGGGCCTTGAATACTTTGTCTTCATCAGTAACCATGGAGCTATTATATGCAACATAATGGTTGCTTGTCAAGAGAAAAAGCAACTTTATGGTTGCTTAAACTGTTCCCTGTAATTTGTTGCTTTTATAATACGCTCTCCGAAATATTCGGACATATTCCTGGTGTGTAAATTGAAAATACGGTTTTGCGATGATATACACGTCCGCAATTAATACCTGAGGTAGAACGCATGTCGCTTAAAAGTAATCTGCAGGCGCTGGCCGAGAAGCATCTTCCTTTCGCATTTTGCCTGTTGCGTACCTTTAAACCTATCCTCACTATCCAGCAATTCACATTGGTGACGCGTTTTACGGATGTGCAGGAAGTATTGTCACGCCCGGATGTGTTTGGCGTCACCTATGCCGAAAAAATGGGAATAGTGACGGGAGGCAGCAACTTCTTTTTAGGGATGGATAATACCACCACCTACACGCGCGACGTGTCTAACATGCGTATTATTATCCGGCGTGAGGATATTGATGCGATCATTGTGCCGATGGTGACGCGCCTGGCGCAGGAGGCAATCGCGCCGCATTCCGGAACGCTGGATGTGGTGAAGCATGTCTGCGGCGCGGTGCCTGCGCGCTTTGTCAAAGAATATATGGGAATACCTGGGCCTTCCGAGGCGGAGATAATTGACTGGACGACCTACCTATTCCAGTATCTGTTTTTCCCCGGTAATCCGAAGGAAGTGGATGATACCGCCATTGCCTATGCCGCAAAACTGCGGCCCTATCTCGACGGGCTTATCGCGGTGCGCAAGGCGCAACCGGATAGTAAAGACGATATTATTGCGCGCTGCTTAGCCTTGCAGCGTTCCGGCGCGCCAGGCATGACGGATGTGGACATCCGCAATAACCTTATTGGGATTATTATTGGCGCGATTCCCACTACCTCAAAGGCAGCAGCGCTGGTGATCGACTACCTGCTCGATCATCCCGAACTGCTTGCCGCGGCCCAGATATCGGCACGGCAAAATGATATCGCTGCCATACGGCAATATGTGCTGGAGGCGCTGCGCTTTAACACGTTCGGAGCCGGTGTGTTCCGCGTTGCGAATGCAGATTATATCCTTGCCAGCGGAGCATGCCGCGCCAGGAAGATTAAGAAAGGCACTCAAGTGCTGGCGCTCACGCAGTCCGCCATGCTCGACGGCAGGCAGCTCAGCTCGCCTAAAGAATTCCGGCTGGATCGCCCTTTATATCATTATATGCATTTCGGCTACGGCATGCATACCTGCTTCGGGCAGTATATCAACCTTGCTCAGATTCCGCTTATTGTCAGCGCTATTCTGAAGCTACCCAATTTAAAGCGCAGCGGGAAGACGCAATACCGTGGCCCGTTCCCTACGAGCCTGCCCGTTGAATTCGGCTCATAAACGAAGAGGAGAATGCCATGTCAAACATTGCCGGTAAATCCTATGCAATGAATGTGATTACACCGATAAAATGGTACATGGCTTGGCTGAACCGGCTTATTTTCTGGGCGGCGCAGCTTCCCCTCTTTAAAAGCAAGTTGACCGGCCTTATTACCCTTTCGCTTATCCATTACGCCCGCTGGGCGATTGTGCGCCCAGCCGCTTTTCCGCGTTTGGATCCCAGCCAGCCGAGGGAAACCATAAAGTATCATTACATGTTTTTCTTCAGTAATTTTAATGGCAGCTGGGCGCAATATGTCGATTCATTTCATATGGCGATTCCCAGCGGGCTGAATCTATTCTGGGAGCGCAACGTAAAATATCCCGGCTCGGTGCCGCTCCAGCCTTTTCATTCCTATATCACCTATAACCAGATATGGACGAACCATTATTATAATGCTTACCCGCTGGCGGCATCCAATGACGTGAAGGCGGCAAAGACCCTGAAGGCGGCGCTGCTGGACTTTATCGCCAAAACGCAGAACGCAACCCCTGAGGATTTCAAGAAACAATATGAGGCATTGCTGAATAATACACAAAGCTGCATCAGCTTGATGGAACCGACCCCGATCGTCAGCCTCTCCGCGCAGGCGGTGCAGGATCGGTTATCGGCGGCGGGAAGAAAAGGACAATTAGGGGAGGCGGCATAATGGGAAATACGGCAGGCAAGGCCTATGGTTTGACGCTACTTTGTCCGATTAAGGCGGACGTAGGCGGATATTCCTATGGCGATATCATACGGGATCGTCTGGAAGGGCTGATGCTCAATCATAATAGCCCCATGGCGAAGGTTCCTAATACCTATTTGTGCCGGCTCTATGTGCTTGACGATGTGTTTTATGAAGGCTACCCGGCGAAGGAAGAGCATTTGAAGTCGCGCTATCTGGTATTCTGCACTAATTTTTACGGCAGTCTGGAAACGTATCTGCAGGAGATGTGGAACAAAATCGAGAAAGACGTGCGTTTCCTATGGGAGCATTGCATTGCGTTTGACCGTGTGCAGAATGCCAAGGAGTTTGTCGCCTATATCAAAAAATGCCAGGTCAAGAATACCCTGTTTTTTAATGGCTCGACGGACGAACCGCTAGCGGAGCAGTTGAAGTCGCTTTACCTGAAGCAGGAATTTTCACGGTTTGTGTTCAATAATCATGGCAAAACCGCAGGCGAGTTGCAAAGGGCGTTCAGGGAATTCGTCGCCATCACCCAGCCTGACAATCTGGCCGGCCCCAGCTGGACTCCCGGAATGATCGAAGAGAGTCCGCATCATAATTATGAAAACCACCTGCAAACGGCGAGGTAACTATGACTGCACTGTTAAGTCTTAACGACATTCAAGGAAACATCGTCAAGGGATATGGACGCTTTGGGTTTCCTTTCGCACGCTATATTTTTTACAGCGTACGTGACGCAGCGGCGGGGCGCAATTTTGTCAGCAGCCTGATTCCCTTGATTACAACCTCCGTGCCATGGAAAACTAAAGAGAGCGGGGGAGTAGTGAAGCCGGAAGCGGCAATCAATATCGCCTTTACGTATCAGGGGCTAAAAAATCTTGGCTTGCCGCGTGAGAGCCTGCAAAGCTTCCCCGACGATTTTGCCATGGGGATGCGTGGCCGGCGTGACATTTTAGGCGATGACGGCAAGAGCGCGCCGGAAAATTGGGATCCTATCTGGAACAAAAATACTGAACAGGTTGCCATTTTTGTTGGCATCAACGGGCAAACCAAAAATGCCATAGAAAACGCCTATGCGCTGATTCAGAAAAAATTATATGAAGCAGGCGAGGGTGTTTTGCAGTTGGCTGGCCATACCGGTGACGGCGGCGTGAATAACTTGCCCTATCAGGATGCGTCTGCGGTGTTTGAGAATGGCACTCCGACGGCGAAAGAGCATTTCGGTTATACGGATGGGATTGGGGAGCCGTTTTTCAAAGGCACCGGGGAGAATCCGGCCTATGCGATGGGCAGCGGCAAGCCGACGGGGCATGCACCGAACACCCCGTTTGGCTGGGAAGCGCTGGAGCCGGGAGAATTTATTCTCGGCCACCGCGATGAGGCCAGGGAATTGCCGCTGGCGCCATCGCCCCACCTGCTGGGGCATAACGGCACGTTCATGGTCTACCGCAAGCTGCACCAGAATGTCGGCTCATTCAAAAAATATATACAGGAAGAGGCCAAAAAGCATGAGGACAAGGATGAAGAGGTGATTGCAGCGAAATTCGCCGGACGCTGGCGCAGCGGTGCACCGCTTGCCTCATTCCCTACCAAGGCTGCAGCGGATGCATTCATGACGGAAGTGGATGACGCCAAGCAAAAACTCCGCAAAGCAAGGGGCACAGTGGAAGAAGTCATGGCGGAAGCGCGTTATATTACGTTGCTGAGCAAGCTGGTAGGATTCGACTATACCGATGATCTGGAAGGAGGCCGGTGCCCGGTCGGGGCGCATATACGGCGCGCGAATCCGCGCAGCGCGTTGGAATTTGGTGTGAAAGGGGCGTTTAATACGCCGGGGGCGCTTTCCAACCGGAGGCGCATTCTCCGTCGTGGCCTGCCCTATGGCAATGCGGCGGATAAGACTGATACTGGAAATCATGGTATTATTTTCATGGTGCTGGCGGCCAGCATTTCGCGCCAGTTTGAATTCGTGCAGCAGCAATGGATCAATTACGGAAATGATTTCAAGCTGGCGAATGAAAAAGATCCCATCATTGGCAATCATCATGTGGATAAATCAGGGAAAGGAAACGGCAGGATGATATTTCCCGCTCGGCCTAAAACAGGGAGATCGCCGCATTTCTGCAGGCATATGCCGCGCTTTGTTGAGACGCGCGGCGGAGAGTATTTTTTCATTCCCAGCATGACGGCCTTGCAGATGATTGCTGACGGAACGGTGGATCCTACATAATAATGAAAGGGTGATTCTATGCCGGTTTTCAAACTGCCGCTTTCAGGCAATGTTACACAGGCGATTAATCCATGGACGAATTTTCTTAACCCAGTGGGAAATCAGGTAGGGCTCGTCAATATTAACCTCGGCACTTCTTCCAACCCGGCGGTGGAGGAAGAAGTGTTGTCGGATGTGGCGAGTTACGGCAAGCAGCTAGGGCGGATAGGCGACGTGTTAGCCGTATTGCTGGCGCATTTCCATCCGAAGCAGGAGCTGACTGCGCATGAGAAGAAAGCCATCCAGGATCTCAAGAGCATGCTGGATGATATTGTGCAGGTGAAGAAGCGCCACTCTCACTCTACAAAGACATGAAACGGTTATAAGCTACCGAAAAGATTGCTTAGGCGCTTTTTAATAAACGCAACCGCATCCGGTATATTTGTGGCGGCGTCAATAGGCACAGGCGGTTTCTTATTCCTAAGATCATTCAGATGCGTCTGGATAAAGGTGGTGAAGTCGTGTGTGGCAGGCGTATCCGGAAGATGCTGTGCCAGTGTTACCAGCCTTTGCTGCATATTATTAAGGGGGGCGGATTGTGCCTCCGCAACATCGCTTGGGCTTGCAACGAACGGCAAGGCTTCTATGGTTTCAGGGCCAAGATTTTCAGGCGCGGATAAAGAGAGGACGCTGCTTAGGTCTGGCGCAACTGCTTCCCTGTCGCTTAAGGGATCACCCAGATTAAAACGTTTGCGTACGGTTGCCGGAATGGAAGTATGATCAAAAGGCGTTTGGCCGCTGCTGCGTAATACGGTGCCCGCTTTAATATAGGGAGATACGATGACTGCAGGCACGCGCACGCCGTAGCGATCAAAATTAAACGGTGAAGAAGGCGTTTTGCTTGGCGGCACGGCTTCCGGCGGCGGCACATGATCATAACAGCCGCCATGCTCGTCATAGGTAATGATGAACAAGGTCTTTGTCCATGCGGGACCGCCCCGCAGGCAATTATAAATTTGGGCGATGAGCTGTTCGCCCAGCGTTACTACATGCGGGGGGTGCTGGTCGTTGGGCAGCGCCGCATCGGAAAAATAGCGCGGCTCAATAAAAGAATAGCATGGTAATGTACCGTTCTTGGCATCATGCTTGAATTCTTCGAAGAAGCGGAAACAGCCCGCATGCGGCAAAAGTTTTGCCAGGGTCAGCGACTGGGGAACATCATGGAAATAAATTTTCCAGCCGTTGTCAATTTTTGCATCTTCAAAACGGTTGTAGATGGTCGGCATCTCATAAGGAAAATGCGCCGGCGCATTATTTTCATAGCCATTGGCGGTGCCGGTATGAACAAAGAAACGATTAGGCCAAGTCTGACACGGGGCAGAAGCATGCCAATGATCGCAGACCGCAAATTGTCTGGCGAGGGTGCTGATGACCGGCACTTGATCTGGCGTGAAGTAATGCATGATGCTTTCGGCTTTCTGGCCGGACGCAGGCTGGCTGAGGTAATTTTTGACAAAGCCGCTCATATTCGGGATGTCTTGAGATGTAGGGATCGTGGAGATGCCAAACAACTGCATATTGATATCCGCCCATAATTCCCCCGGATCCGGATTGGGAATCGTCATGTTGAGTTCATCCGTGTCCGGTTTATTCCATACTTTTACCTGTGCGCCGTTTGTATCGAGGTTGAATTCGCTGCCGTCCAACCCTTCAAAATTGGCGGATTTGGGGTAGAGCTTGCCCAGCATGCAATCAAAGGAACGGTTTTCCAGCATCAATACGACAATGTGATCAATATTACTGAGCATGTGTACGCGTCCTTATTTTTTGATGTAAGGGTATGAGACGTAACATGATCGAAGAAAAAGTGCTAGGCCGTGATGTTGGTTTTTCCGGTGAAATTATTGTTTTCCATATCCGTAAGCGCGTTCGTGGCCCAGCTTAAATCTATCGGTGCGGAAGAACTGTATTCTCCTCCAGGCGCTGCGGCGTAATGTTGAATCGCGACGCTTAAGCCCGTAAGCAGCGTGTCTATAGCAGAAGGATCACTTGCCTGCTGCGATTGTATATCAAGCGCGTATTTTGCGGCAGAAGCTGCAGTTATCCCGGTTTGCGGCTTATAAAGCGTTCCGGATATTTGCGTGCTGCCGTCACCTGTCTCGGCGGCAAAGTCTATATTGCCATTGGCATCCGTGCCAAAACCGCCGCAGATACATTGCGAAGGGCTGACACCGTATGCCGGATTAACCCACATGCTTCCTAAGGTAATAGTCATACTGACCTCCTGACTGAAATGATGCCGTAGCGCAATCAAGCAATATTTATGCCATGGTATGCGGTCTTCCGCTTTTTATCAGGCCTTGAGGGTTTCGATATGCACTTTGCCTTCATGGATGGTAGCAAAGGCCCCTGCCGGCATTTCGTTCCAGTGATCCATCGTCTGGTCCAGCGGCTCCGACACTACGACGATACTTTTGGAAGGGACTTCCGCACTGTTCTCGTCCACTTCCTTCATGCATTCGGTATGGGCGGAATAATACTGGCTGTGGACAAAACTGCCGGAGGAATAACGCATGGTATAGAGCATGTTCCCATCGCTTAAGGCACAGGACATTACCAGGTCGAAAGGCACCTGTTTTTCTTCGCATGCCTGCCTGACGCGCTGTATTACTTTCTCAAAAGAGGCGCGCGGCGCTTCCTGCAGGCCATAGGTGAGTGCAAGCAGGAATAAGGTTTCACTGTCGGTCGTTCCTTTCAGGTATCCGAAATATTCCGGGGAGATTTCAAACATCAGGTCCCGCCGCAGGATATCAAAATGGTTCAGGAAGCCGTTATGCTGGAAGAGCCAGTTCTGATATTTGAATGGATGCGCGTTGGTGCGCTGGATAGCGCCGGTGGAAGCGGCGCGGACATGCGCCATAAAAATGCGCGCCTGGATCTGTGCGCATATTTCATTGATATTTTCGTTGGCCCATGCCGGTTCCGCGGTCTTGAACAGCCCTGGTTCCTGGCGGTGCATATACCAGCCCAACCCGAATCCGTCGCCGTTGGTGGCGAGGATGCTTCCGTCGGGGCGGAAGGAAAACTTGGCGTTCAGGCTTTGCACCACGAGCGAAGAGGCGGGGCGCGTCACCAGCCTGTCAATATAGATCGGCTTGCCCGAATAGGCTATCCACCTACACATGCTGCCCTGCCTTTCTGGAGGAAAGAAGGATGCATGCAATCATGAAAGCGCAGAGAACGGCGGAAGAGCTGAACCGGCTCAGGTCAAGACCTCCGTGGTCGTGTGGCTTGGTAAGGAGATCGCCCAGTGTGGCGCCTAAGGGGCGGGTGAAGATGAAAGCGGCCCAGAAGAGCAGGGTATGGGATAATTTTGTAAAGAAATAGCCGCCGGCGATTAATGCCAGTATGCCGGAAAAGACAAACGTGCCGCCTTCATATCCCAGTCCGGAATCGTCAGCGAGGAAATCGCCAAGCGCGGTTCCCAGAGTATTGGAAAACAAAATCGCCACCCAGTAGAATATCTCTGCTTTACGCGAAGTAATGGCGTTTACGGATACGGTTCCCAGTGAGGCACGCCATGCTCCCAGCACGGCCATCAATGCCATGAACAGAATAAGCGAGCCGCCGATATAACCGACGCCTAGAGACCGATCGGCAAAATCCGCCATGGTCGTGCCTACCGTAGTCGTTGCCACGATCACTGCCCAGTAGAGGAAACGGTGGTAGGATTTGGCGGTGACCTGCAGTAGGACGGCGGTAATAAAGCATACGAAAAAAATACCCGTGGCGGCGGCATAGCCCAGATTCATCGACATGGATACAGCGTCCCCGCCGGTTTCACCGAACGTGGTGGCGGCGATCTTAATTATCCAGAAGCCCAGCGTGACTTCAGGGATCTTATGAGGATAAGACGTTGATGGGCTGCCTGTCATCATGCTTCCAGCTTGAATAGGGGAATATATTCATTCCAAATTAACTAATATACTTAACCAAAAGTCATATAAAGAGCATATATATTTTTGCCTATCAAGAAAGGGTAATTTTTGACATGCGTTACGGCTCTACGTTGGTATATAGGACGCTAATAAATACTTGATTTTTAACACCGGATACGCAATGACAGGGCGAATGAAGTCTTCTTCCCGTTATTACAGTGTGCAGGCGTTGCGCGGGTTTGCCGCGTTGCTGGTGGTGATATACCACGCGGCCAAAATGATCCGTGATCGGATGGATCCGCTATTTACCCAGTTTCCGGCAGGTGGCGCAGGGGTAGATATATTTTTTGCCATCAGTGGATTTGTCATCGTAATGACTGCCTCACCGGACGCGGAGAACCTGGAAAGCTGGTCCGGGTTCTTATGGCGCCGCCTGGTGCGTATTGTGCCGCTTTACTGGCTGCTGACTTCGCTCAAGCTGGTTACCCTGCTTATTTCCCCGGATCTGGCGCAACATTCAGCGGTGAGCGCATGGCATGTCATTGCCTCCTACCTTTTTATTCCTGCATGGAACGTGGAGCATAAGCCTTTTCCGCTGCTTACTGTCGGCTGGACCTTATCGTACGAGATGTTTTTTTACCTGCTGTTTACCCTTGCCCTCTGGCGTCAGGTGCGGCCTGTGGGGTGGATTTCCGGACTGCTGATGGTTTTGTCTGTGATTGGCTTGTGGCGCACGGAAGCATGGGGGGCGGTTTCTACGTTGTTCCATCCGGTATTGCTGGAGTTCGTTTTCGGCATGTGGATTGCCCGTGTCACGTTTGCCGGATGGCGGATGCCCCTGCGGCTTGCCTATTATATCCTGCCCTCCATGGCCATCTTTATCCTGGCGACCAATGCCCTGCCGGAGCTATTCTGCCTGAAATACCGGCTGTTTCTCTGGGGAATCCCCGGCGCGCTTCTCCTGCTGTCGGCGATTGCGCTGGAAGCGCGTTTTCATGAAATGCTGCGTGGATTCCCGGCGCTGTTTGGCAATGCTTCCTATGCAGTGTATCTGGTGCACGGGTTTATCCTTCCCGGTATCGGCATTCTCTTCTTGAAGCTGCACTGGCAGGGGATATGGCTCGATTATATAGTGCTTTTTGTGAGTGTTATCGGTTCGGTAATGGCTGGGATATTGCTCCATCTGTGGGTGGAGCAGCCATTCAACCGACGGCTCCGCGGTATGGTGGTTAGGCGTAAAAAAGTAAATATTGATTAATAAATATTAATATATTATTGTCCTAGTCCATGAACCCCTTGATTCGGATATTCTCGCATTACTGTGCCAAGCTACAAAGTGACGGGTTTGCACGAAATGTACTGGTAATGTTCACCGGCACGGCTATTGGCCAGTTCGGTTCAGTGTTGCTTTCACCATTCCTGACCCGAATCTATTCGCCGGAGATGTTCGGTATATTGGGTATTTATATGGCGGTTGTCGGGATTGCGTCCGTCCTTGCCACTCTGCGTTATGAAATGGCACTGCCGCTGGTGCAGTCCGATTCCCACGCTTCGGATCTCCTGGCCGTGTGTATCTTTGCGTTGTTTGGGACTACCGCGCTATTCGTGCTCGCCATACTGGGGATTTCAACGTTGGGGAACGCAGCGGCGATACTGGGGCCGCTTGCGCCTTACCGCTGGCTTATGCCGGCAGGTTTTTTCTGTATCGGCGCGTATCAGGCCATGATTGCCTACGCTACCCGCCAGGGCGCTTTTCCTGTGATCGCGCGTACCAAAGTCTATCAGGGATGCGCCGGCCCGCTTTCCCAGATCTGCATGGGACTTGCCGGGATGCGGGCATGGGGGTTAATCCTCGGCTATATTATAGGGCAATCCACCGGCATCACGCGGTTATTCTCACAGCTGGTGATAAAGCCTGGGGTATTGCACAATGTCTCGCTGTCCGGCATGCGGACGATGGCGACACGTTTCCGGCATTTCTTTTTCCTCTCCACTTGGTCGGGGCTTATCAATGTAGCGAGTGGTACGTATTTACTGCTGATAACGATTCCTATCCTCTATTCGGAAACGGTCGTCGGTTTTGTGTTTTTAACCGATCGGCTTATCGGGCGACCGCTGCTGCTTATCAGCACGTCCATTCTTCAGGTCTATGTGGGGGATGTGTCCAAATCCCTAAGCTCCGACCCGGTTGCGGTGAAAAGAAGGTTCCTGCAGATGGCAGGGCGGCAGTTGATTATCGTGGCCAGCTGGCTGGCGCTGGTAAATATGGCCGCACCCTATGTCATTCCTGCTCTTTTTGGCAAGCAATGGGCGGATACCGTGCCTTACCTGCATGTCCTGAGCATAGCCTATTTGCCGCAAATGGTTATGCATGCCATCACCCATACGCTGCAGATTCTAGAAAAGCAGGGATTGTCGGCGCTATGGGAAATCGGCAGGTTTACCGCGTTGCTGGGCGCGTTTGCCGCAAGCTATACGCTGGGATTTGACGCATGGCATGCTTTGTTGGCATACAGTGTAGTGCAGGCGCTGGCGCAGGTGATACTGTTTTTGCTTATGTACCGTTCGATTCAATCTCTCCAGAAGGCAGGAAAAAATGAATAAATATATATTGCTTGTGTGTGTAGGCCTGGTTGCAGGCCTCTATGCCCCTTCTCTTTATGCCGCTCCGTTTTGTGTGGAAGTGCAGGGGCTGCCCAAAGAGTGTAATTATTATGATGCCATCCAATGCCGTAACCGTGCGGCGCAGGCCGCCGGGGTATGTACCGCCAACGCGGCGGAACTGCAGCTGCAGCCTGGAACAGGGAAATATTGCCTGGTGGATTCCAATCGCGTCAGCATGTGCCGTTATGCCGACCGGACCAGTTGTGAGAATGACGCGATACGGCAGGGAGCGGTATGCATTGAGTTTCCCTCCGGGGACGTGCAGCCGAACCCTTATCGCCTCGAACCAAATAGTAAATATTGATTAATTTTTTTATTGAATTTTTACAAAAATCCGTATATACATCAACGCGCGCCGGAATCGGCTGAAAAGCGCTGATGCACTGGATTAGACGGCTCCATAACCATTATTAACAACGAGTGAAGAATATGAACATTTCCGATTCCCGCCTGATAAGACAATTATCCGCTGCTGCGTTAGCCCTTTTTTTCCTGTCGGGATGCATTACGGAAACCACAAAGCCGAATCTTGCGGAGGCGCCCAGGGGCGTTGCGCCTGTGGAAGCGCCGCTTGCGACCCTTCAGCCTTACCGCTTTCAGGTAGGCGATGTCATCGACATTAAAGTGATGATGAGCCCGGAGCTTAGTGATCAGGCGATTGTGCGCCCGGACGGGATGATATCTACCTCCATAGCGAGCGATGTTCAGGCATATGGCCGCACGCCTGCAGATCTGCAGCGCGATCTGATAGATATTTACAGCAAGCATCTGGTTCAGCCGCGCGTATCGGTGATTGTGCGTTCTTTCGCGCCTGAGCGTATTTATGTGGCCGGTGAAGTCAATGCACCGGGAGAGTTTGTGACTGTCGGGCCTAACCTTACGCTGCTTCAGGCCATAGCGCGGGCAGGGGGCGTGAAGAATTCCGCCGCTACAGATAATATCATCATCGTGCGTCGCGGCGCCGGGGAAAAGCCGGTAGCCTATGCCGCCAATTATATCGCGGCGGCGACAGGCCGTGACCCGGCCAGTGATGTGCGCCTTGCTTCCTATGACGTGGTCTACGTGCCGCGCAGCGGTGTCGGCAATGCCTACCTCTACTTCCAGCAATACATACAGCAGTTTATTCCGGATTCGGCTTCGTTTGGAGCTAGCTACCAGATTAACCCGATTGCAACCGTCAACCGCTAACCTTATTAATCGCTTAGGCTCTGGTGAGGTAAGAATATGCATATAGAGTACACTCCGCGTGGCTTGCTTGCGAATCTCTTCCGCCAGGGCCGTAAAGTGGCTGCCCTGTTCCTGCTCTGCGTATTGGGCGGAGTGGTGTATATTGTCGTGGCCAAGCCGGTATATGAAGCTAGCGGCAGCCTGCTGGTGAAGTTTGGCCATAATACCCCGGAGCAGATAACGCATACGGGCGCGGAAGGCGGCGGTATCATATCCCAGGACGATCGCAGGGAAATCATGCAGTCCAATCTCGATATATTGCAGAGCCAAAGCTTGCTTTTGGATCTGGTGAATGAGACTGGCCCGGAAAAGATTTATCCCGGCATCACGGAAAAGGTGGGAACCCATGATTCGCCGGTGCAGGAGGCTGTCCGCCGGCTGGTGAGTACTGATCTGACTATTAAGGCGGCGCAGTCCAGCAATGTCATCGACATCAAGATGCAGAATGAAGATCCGGAGCTGGCAGCTCGGTTCATCAAGCGGCTGATGGAGGTATATATTGCAAAGCAGGCTGAAATTTATGACAAGCCCCAGACGGCTTTCCTGGCAGAGCAGGTAAAGCAGGCGTCGGCGAAACTGGAAGCGTCGCAGAAGAAACTGGAGGAATTCAGGGAGAAGAAGGGTATCTCCTCGCTTGATCAGGAACTGGTGGAGCTGCAGCGCCAGAGAAGCGAGGCAGGCACCGCTTCCCTTGAAACCATGGACAGCGCATGGGACAAGCTTTCCGATTTGCAGTCGGAGGAAAAAAGGCTGCGCGCCATCTATCTATCCGGTAGCCCTGAAGTTATCCGTGCCCATCAGAATGTCATGCTGGCGGAAACCCAGCTTAACAGCCGTCAGGGGGATTTGAAAGCGCGCGCAGGCAGCATGACGGCGAAAATCAACCGGCGCATCGGGGTGCTGGAGAAAGAGCGCCGCGCGTATGACGATCTCGTACGGCAGGTGGAGATAGACGAGAAGAATTATAAGAATTATCAGGCGAACAGCGAAGAGGCGCAGATTAATGAAAGCCTGAAACAGAAAAATATTACCTCTGTGGTGGTGGTGGATGAGCCGGTAGTGCCGGTAAAACCCGCCTATCCGCGCAAGCTGCTGGTGCTTGCCCTGTCTCTGCTGGCGGGTACGGTATTAAGCATAGGCACTGCGCTGGTGTGTGAGGTGTATGATCAGCGTTTTACCGCGCCCGAGCAGATTGAGAGTGCGTTGGGCATACCGGTGATGGCAAGCTTTAACCGTGATGAGAGGTACGTCTGATGCGTAATTCATCCCCTGCAATCGCTAGTCTGAATGCACCGCTTGGTGAAAGCGGCAGCGCGCTTGTTACGCAGATACATAATTCCGTCATTGTGGATCTTTCCATTATGCTTCCATACGGTGAACTGGCCCGGCTTTACCGGGGCATAGAGACGGCACTGCCGGAAGTTTCAAACCGCGTTGTGCAGTTTGTCAGCGCTTATGCGGGTGAAGGCTCCAGCACGATTGCGTTTGAAATGGCAGTCATCGCCGCCCAGATGATGGGAAAAAGGGTGTTATTCATAGATACCGGCATGTCGCAGGTGGAGACGTCCTATAATTTTCAGGAAACTATTACCGTGCCGCTGGATACGCTGCTGCTCAATGGCCGGCCCCCCTATGAAGCGATCGCCCAGGCCGCTGGGACGGAGCTTTACCTGACCCGCCTGCGCCAGCGCGGAAGCAATGAGTTTCCCTCTGCGTCTTTAAGCGCGATGGAAAAAGTGCTGGAAAACCTCAAGCCCCTGTTCGATCTCATCGTCATTGACTCGCAAGGAGTGCTGAAGGATGCATTTGGGATTGCGTTTGCCAAGTTGGCCGATGCTTCGATCCTGGTGGTTGAAGCCGAGCGCACGCGCGCGCCGGTGGCGGCGGAAAGCAAGCGCATGCTGGAGGCTGCCGGTGGCCGCGTGATTGGGGCGGTCTTGAGCAAACGCCGGTTTTACATTCCCAGGTTTATTTACCGCCTGTTCTATCCCAACGCGTTATAGTTGTGGAATGGGCAAACGGTGTCCCAAAAACTTTATATCCTGATTGCCAATAATATCTATCCGCCCATCATGGCAGGTGGCGCGGAACTTATCGTGCAGTATCTGGCGGAAGGGCTGGTGGGGCAGGGGCATAAAGTCACCGTGGTTTCCACCTGCGGCCCGGATATGGAACCGTACCCGGTGGAAGTCAGGAATGGCGTGGAAGTCATCCGCTTCTTTCCTAAAAATTTTTACTGGCACTGGACACGGGGAGAACGCCCCGGGTATCAGAAAGCGCTTTGGCATATGCGTGACGCCTGGAACCGCGATGCGGGCAGGCGATTCAAATTTATTCTGTCCGGGCATAAGCCGGATATTCTTCACACCCACCTGATTGACGGATTTTCCGCCATATTATGGCGGCGTGCACACGAGCAACGCATTCCGGTCATTCACACCGCTCATGATTACCATCTGTTATGCCCGCGCAGCATGATGCTGGACCGATCCCTGAAACTATGCACGGACCCGCAGCTTGCCTGCAGGGCATTTCGCGCATGGCATCTGCGTACCACGCGTGATGTCGCCATTTTCTGCAGCCCGTCGCAATTCTTGATCGATCAGCATAAAAAGGCCGGGCTTGCCGTAAAACATATGGCGGTGGTGCCCAATGGCATTCCCCTGCCGCAGACTTTGCAACAGGCAAAGGATAAAACCGCGCCCTGCCGCTTTTTATTTGCCGCGCGCCTGACGGCGGAGAAAGGTTGCCAGGTGGTGCTTGATGCAGTGAAGCTTATGCCGCCCGACTTGGAATTTGAATTATGCATCGCCGGTAAGGGGGCATTTGATGAGGCGTTTAAGCAAGCTGCGGCATCGGATGCACGCATACAGTTTCTAGGCTACATTCAGGGGGAGGAAAAAACACGTGCGTTCCGCAGCGCGGATTGTCTGCTTCTGCCCTCGCTTTGGTATGAAAATGCGCCGGTGATCATCGTGGAAGCCGCTGCTTACGGCATCGGGGTGATCGGTAGCAACATCGGGGCAATACCGGAATTTATCCATGAAGGGGAAAACGGGCTTCTGTTCGAGCCGGGTAACCCGCAGTCGCTGGCCGCCAGCATGCAACGCATGATTAAGGAGCGTATTTTGCAGGACCGTTTCGCCGAAAATGCCCAGCCTATGATCGAACGCCACAGCGTGGAGCGTATGGTTAATGCCTATACCGCGCAATACATGCATGCATTGACGGTGTGATATGTTGAAAGATCAGAAAGAAATAAAAGCTTTGACATCCATACGCGGCATAGCGGCCATGTTAGTGATGGTTTACCATTTTCATCCGTTTGATAACGCCTCAGATGGCTATGTAGCGACTTTTATCAGCAAGAGCTATCTCTGGGTGGATCTCTTTTTTGTACTGAGCGGCTTTGTCATGGCGATGACGTATTATAATATGTTCTCCGTCCAATATTCTTGGGACAAACATAAGGAATTCCTACTGCGCCGGCTTGCGCGTATCTATCCTCTCTATGCCTTTGTAACCATTGTCGTTTCCCTATATTCATTGATAATATATAGAGGATATGCTAATGTCCATCGCCCTGCTGTTCACCTGGAACATCCGGTGATAGCCAATATTACCAACCTGCTCATGGTCCAGGCTTGGGGTTTTGGTGAAAGCATAGGCGGGCCTACATGGTCGATCAGTACGGAATGGGCGGCATATATCCTTTTTCCATTCCTGATGTATCTGACGATCTTTTCCCGTCGCTGGGGAGCATTTCTGGTCGCAGGCCTTGCCGCCGCCGCATTGCTATATATTGCGTCCACGCCCGAAACGGGGCAGGAAAACCGTAATGGTCCGCTCGATGTCTATCATGGGTTTGACGGCTTGCTTATCCTGCGCTGCCTGAGCGGGTTTTGTTTTGGACTTTTGACGTTCCGCGTTGCAAAACTTTCCGAGCGTACGCCTCTTGTCTATACGGATTGGTTCGGTTTCTGTATCATTCTGATGCTTGTCGGCGCGATGGCCTGCGGCGTGGATGATTTACGGATGTATCCGTTGTTTCCGTTCCTGGTTCTGGCATTGTATGGAAATCGTGGAGTGGTATCCCGGCTTTTTTCAGCCCGGGTGCCTTATACGCTTGGAATATTGTCCTATTCCATATATTTGCTGCATTTCCATTTTGCCGTGTTATCCGATCAGCTGCGAAAGCATCTGGAGTTGCATCTGTCCCATGCAGCAGCCGTCTTTATTGCTATAAGCGCCACGTGTTTGCTTGTGGTTGGCTGTTCGCTGCTGAGTTATAATTTCATAGAAATGCCGGGCAGGAAATGGCTTAGGAAAATTTCCGGATAGTTCTTATCATTGCATAAAATAACAGGCTTTATGAGCAAGTTTATTCTTGCTATTTTATTAATAGTTATTAATTATATGGGAATATTTTTGGAATAATGGGAGTGGCGATGGCGAAATCAGTTTTGGTGGCAGGCGGTGCGGGCTATATTGGTTCGCATGTATGTAAAGAGTTGCTGGCTGCGGGCTACAGGCCAGTGGTTATTGATAACCTAAGCACGGGATACCGTGACTTTGTACGCTTCGGCCCCCTAGTGGAGGCATGCGTTTCCGACTCCGTGGCGGTCAGGCAGGCGGTGGAAAATTACGCCATTGAAGCCGTCATTGATTTGGCCAGTTCCATCGAGGTGGCCGAGTCTGTCGCCAATCCGCTGAAATACTACCATAATAATTTTGCCAAGAAAATTGCTTTCTTACAAGTGCTTAGAGAGTGCGGTGTACGCGCGTTTGTGTTGTCTTCCACTGCGGCGGTCTACGGCGAGCCGATTGAGGTTCCTATTCGTGAAACGCATCCTTTGCAACCTAAGAATCCCTACGGTTGGTCTAAGTTGGCCTTTGAGCAGCTCCTGCAGGATTTTCATCGTGCTGGCGGCCCGGCATGGATGGCGTTGCGCTATTTTAATGCAGCGGGCGCTTCGCAGGACGGCGACATAGGAGAAGCGCATGAGCCAGAAAGCCATCTGATCCCGCGTGCCTGTTTGGCGGCGCTGGGGCAATTGCCGGCACTGGATATTTTCGGTAACGATTACCCGACGCCGGATGGCACCGCCATACGTGACTATATCCATGTGCTGGATCTGGCATCCGCGCATATCCTGGCTATCGAGGCGCTGCTCGGCGGCTCGGCTCCGGCGGCATATAATCTTGGCAATGGCGTCGGCACGTCCATCGGGGAAGTACTGGCATGTTTCGAGCGGCTGGGGCTTAAAGTGCCGCATAAGTTCAGCGCGCGCCGTCCGGGTGATCCCAGCCGGCTGGTGGCCGATAGTGCCAGCGCGGTACAGAACCTGAAGTGGAAACCGCGATACGCTGCGATCGATTCGATTGTCGGTTCGGCCTATCAGTGGCACAAATCGCGCGTCTTATCCGCGAATGCAAGTTAAAAAACTATGAATATCTCTCCCCAGGAAAATATTCTTTTTTTCCCTCAGGAAAAAGAAGCCATGCCGCAAGCGCTGGAGAAAGATCCTCTGACACCGACGATTTTCCATGAGCCGTGGTGGCTGGATATCGTGGCTCCCGATTCATACAAGCAGGTGGAAATATATGAAAACGGCAAAGTCGTTGGCAGGCTGCCTTATTTTCTGCGTCAGCGCTGGGGCATGAAATACAGCCTTATGCCGCCGATGACCCATTTTCTGGGGCCGGCTGTCGTGGAAGGCGAGGGTAGCCCTTCCACGCGTTTCTTAAGGCGTTTGCGTATTATCCGAGAACTCATCGCGCAACTGCCAGAGGCATCTCTTTATCAATATAAATGCCACCGCGATATTACAGACGCTATCGCGTTCCAGCAGGAGAAATTCCTTACCGGTGTGCAGTTTACGTATGAGATCATTCCTCAGCCGGAAGAGGAGTTGTGGAAAAATTTGCGTACGGAGAAGCGCAAGAAAATCCGGCAGGCCCAGAAGCTGCATACCATTACCCAGATTGACGATCCGTTAGAATTTCTACGGTTCTACGATAGTAATTTCCAGGAAAAAGGCATACAAAACGTATGCAATGAGCGGCTTTGTTCCAAGCTGATCGAAGCATGCTTCACACGTAAGCGTGGGCATATCTATGCCGCCCGGAATCAAAAGGGTGAACTGGCTGCTGCCGTATTCTGCATATGGGATGCGACTACCTCATTTTATTTCATGTGCACGCGCACCGGAAATTCGCATAGCGGTGTGATCAGCCTGCTTGCGTGGGAAGCGCTGAAAGACGCTGCCAGGCAAGGACTGATTTTTGATTTTGACGGCCTTAACACTTCAAATGCGGTCTTATTTTTCACGGACTTTGGCGGCATCATCAGCCCAAGATACATCGTGACCCGCCAGACGCCCGCAGGAGGACTTGCCTTAGCCTACAAAGAGAGAAACCGTGAAAGTAGGTATTTTTTCTGATGAACGCTCCCGCTTTACAACCTGCCTTACCTTCTGGTGCCGTTGCTCCGGCGCTTCGTGACACAGTGTATCGCGTCTCTAAGGACGAAACTACGCCGCACGGATTGTCCATGACGCAGATATCACGCTCCATTGGCCTGGCGCGCATCGTGTTAATTATAGGGCTGGTATTTCTGCATTACGATAATTTCCCTAATTCCAGGGCCGTTCCGTTTGAAGGGTTGGATACGGAAGAACACAGCTTCGCCACCTGGCTCAACAGCGCCATCCTTTTCTTTTTCTTCAGCACCGTGCCCTTACTCAGCATGGTATCCGGTTGGTTGTTTTTTTCCTTCATGCCGGAACAGGCATGGCATTCGATTTTCCGCCGCACGCGCCGCCGCTTTATCTCGCTCTATATGCCGCTTGTCGTATGGAATGCGGCGTATCTTCTTATGTTTTATGCCGCCTTCCGCTGGAACCCAAACGCTTCGGTGTTCTCGCATATGAGCAGGCTGGGCATAGATTTGTCCCATGCCGGCTGGAAAGAGTATATGAATGCGGTATTCGGCGTGACGGGCGAGCCTTTTGCGCTGCAATTCTGGTTCGTGCGCGACCTGTTCGTCACTACGTTGGTAACTCCGGTTTTCTGGATGCTGATCCGTTATGCTCCCTGGCTGGGTGCGGCCCTCATGGGCATGATCTGGCTCAGCGACTGGAATATGTTCATCTTCTTCCGTCCTGATGTCCCCTTCTTTTTCTATATGGGGGCACTCATTCACCAGAAGAAGCTGCCGATGGTGATTCCGCTTCGACCCACCCTTATCCTGTTTGCACTATATGTAGGGCTTGCCGCGCTCAGGGCACTGGCGCCTTATGTGGTGGATTTCAGCAATCACATGTATCCGGAGTGGCTCCAGGTGGCGACACGTCTCATGCGTATTTGCGGTGTGCTGGGCTGCTGGGGGCTGATTTACCGCTGGTCGGAGACCAAAACAGGCGAGGCGCTCAGCCGTGTTGGCGGACTCGCATTCTTCCTGCATTCGGCGCACTGGCCGCTTCTGGGGATTATCAAGGTGATCGTCTGGAGGTTCATCCCCGATGAGAGTGATGCCTGGATGCTGGCCCATGATCTGATCAGCGTAAGCGTCACCGTGGCTATCGGGCTGGCGTTAGGGCTGGGGCTTGCCAGAGCCGCACCCGGCATTTTTGCGCTGATGAATGGTGGGCGGCATCTGGCGCAAGGAAGTTAATAAATCATCGTGTATTCCACGATAGAGGGTTATAAGGAATTTTATCGTCCTTGTGATGTGGAGAAAGATGAAAAACTCGGCATATTAGGGAATTTGCCATTCTGTAATTTTGGGGTTACTGTAATGTCCTTATTGGCCGTATATACCTCTATCATATGCGTCCGGTCATTTTGATCGTACCGCGTATAAAGCGGCGCCATATAATTGATGCCGCTATGTTTTGACCTGAGAAATACAGGAACTGGTTCCTCGTCCTGGGGAAGCCAGTAGGTATAGGATACTACATCGCCTGCAGCGATCGTTCCTCCATTCTGCAATGCCCCTTCAGGAAAAGCAAGTCCGGCGGTATTTTGTAAATCCTCCGGTAATTCTTTTTGGGTGCCGACGATACCGACATAATCGCTCCACTTGCCTTTGGCAAGATTACCTACGTCTTCCACACCGCTTGGGACAAACAACTCAATATTATCATTGGCATTTTCGGAGCCGAGAGTAAAAAGCAGTTTCTCACCATCCAAGCGTATAACATGCCTGGTGGGATCTGTATTCTGGGAGCACCCATGTGATCCGCTACAACGGTGGTTAAGGCCCTTGCAGCAATTTCGCCCGATCTTGCACCAAGATGATCGCCTGTTTCGAACAATATATGGGGAGCACGCTGGTTTTCTTCATATCCCCCTGAAGCCATATATTCTGTAGGGGCGTCCTGGGTATCTTTAATCGACAGCGACTCTGCTCCCATATCTGCCAGCAGGGGATACTTACTAAGATTGTTTACGCCAGGTGTCGCATGCTCATCATCCGGCTCGGGAATCCATTCTTTCTTGGGATCGTAAAACCAGATAAGCGGTTTAGGATCTCCCCTGCGAGATAATGTATGTAAGTCCAATATAATATCAGATGCTTGATAATATTTCCGGAAAGCCTCATTTTTCTGTTTTAGCCAACTCACAGTTCCCTGAAAATCAAGATGCCTGTTTTCTATGGCATCTGGGTCGTCTGGTGCAGTATGCGTAGTATTGAATATATTTGGCACGGCATTTCTGGGAATACGGTTGCAATTCTCGTTTTTGGTCGTATTGCGATAGTCAGTAAGCTTTCGCGGAGTTATAGTGGTTCTTCCGTCCTTATCTCTGGACATCCCTTGGGGAAGAGTGCTTCCGTCAGAATAATTATGACTCAATTCACGGAAGAACGCCGTAGTTGTCTGAGGTTCTCCACCATAGAGGATATTTACATTTGCATTTTTAGGAAAGTATTTTCTTATGGATTTCCAATTATCCAGGAGTACTCTGACAGCATCAAAACCAGCGCTTTCATTATGATGCGTGCCAACAATAATCGTGATATCTTTTGTGTTTTCTTGCGCGTGACCTTTGCCTCTAAGGCGTATGCCGCACTGTTCCGTATAATGTTCTTCCTGTAGTTGCCCATCGCTTCCTTGATATTGCGCAGAGAATTTGATTTTGATGGGTTCTATTCCATCTCTTGCATTCGCCTTGCTTTCCGTCAGGGTTCGGAAAGTTTTCCATCTTTCTGCCAGAGCCATCCTGATTTTGGGAGTAATAATGACATCCTCTTGTTTCCATTCGCCTGCTATACTTGTGGTCATAATAGTATTCGGAAGAATAACCGATTATTAAAAATAGCAGGATAATAACAGTAAGACATTAAATAAAGGTTAAGAAGATAATCCAGCATTTCTAAATAAAAACGCCATTCGTCCGCGTAGTCTCGATATACGGTTGCGTCAGGGCTTGGTCAGCAATTTGTTTGCCCAGTAGGCTATCGCTCTGTAAGTGTTATGCCCATGATGCGAATATTTAGAATAATGATTGGCGGAATCGGTTGCCTGTGGGCGTGCAGCACGTTGGCCGATGAAGGGAACCTGTCATCACAGTTACAAGCGCTTTTGGGTAATACCGATCCTACGCATGAAAGCTGGAGCGTGCATGCCCAGGCTACGGAAATCCTGCAGGGCTATCCTTCTTTTCCTGCAGCCTATAGCGGTACCAATAGCCTGTCTGCGGATGCACAGTGGAAAAACACCACGACCGCCACGCTATTTTTAGGCCGCCGTTTATGGCAGGGCGGAGAGGTGTATTTCAACCCGGAGCTATATGAAGGCAAAGGATTAAGCGACAGTTTTGGTGCCGCCGGTTTTCCGAACGGCGAAGCAAATAAGGCAGGTTCATGGAATTTCAAATACGGCGATGCGCGTCTTTTCGTCCGCCAGACGATAGGGCTGGGAGGCCCTACGGAGCAGATGGATTCGGAGCAGAACCAGCTTGCCGGAGATGAGGATATATCGCGCGTTACTCTTACGGCAGGGAAGTTTTCCGCTAGCGATATTTTTGATAATAACAGCTACAGCCACGATCCGCGTGGTCAGTTCATGAACTGGGCAATTATGGAATCGGGGGCATGGGATTATCCCGCCAATGCGCGCGGCTATACGCAGGGCATTGCCGTAGAATTCAACCAGGCACGCTGGGCGCTACGTTACGGGGCGTTCCTGGAACCGAAGAATCCCAATGCCAACGATTTGACATTTCATGGGCTGAATAATCTTGGCCAGGTGGCTGAACTGGAAGAACGCCACACATGGAACGGCAATCCGGGCAAAACCCATTTCCTGATTTTCCTCAACCGTGATCGTGGTGCTGATTTCTCCGACGCGTTGGGGCAGGCGGGCGATATTAACGCATCGATAGATAGTCACAGGCATTATGGCAACAGCAAGTACGGTGTTGCGGTGAGTGCCGAGCAGCAGGTGATTGAGAATATCGCCGCGTTTGCACGGCTCAGCTGGAATAACGGCGTGACGGAAGACTATATGTTTACACAGGTGGATGAAAGTGCGGCGATAGGCACAAGTATAGATGGAAAAATATGGGGGCGCTCCGGTGATGTGGCTGGCATTGCCGGGGCAATCAATGGCCTGTCAGGTGAGCAGCGTAAGGCGGTTGAAGAAGGATATATGGGTATCATGATGGGTGATGGCATGCTCCATTATGCCCCTGAGGTGATACTGGAAGCTTATTATGCGCTCCAGGTGACAGGTTATGCCACACTGTCTCCGGATTATCAGCTTATCGTCAACCCTGCGTATAACGCCGATCGCGGGCCGGTGAATATTTTTGCCGCACGGCTGCATATGGGGTTCTGATGCGTTAGGGATACAGATAGCGGATTTATGAAAGGAGAATAATAGAGTGGAGAAATATGGCATTGCGTCATAAATGGGTAACAATTATATGCTATAGTACATGGTTAGCATAATAACTAAATGAGTATGTAATCTGTTTACAGGATACATCAATGCAACCTTTTAAGGGGAATCCGTCATGACAAGGCATAATGAAGCCGCAAGTATTAAATTTATAGCTCATATTTTGTGCGCTGCATCCATAGGCGCGGCAATGTTATGGAGCGTTCCTGTGTCTGCAGATCCTGCTCCCACTCCCACCCCGACGCCTACAGGTTCCATATTCACCGATCCTCACACGCAGATTCCCCCATGTATTCAGGAGGTCTTAGCCAATACCACGCATCAAACCGGACCAAGTGTCGTGTATGCCCCCGACGGCTCGCTTGAATTATTTGCACGCGACGCAAGCGGCACCTTGCAGTTTAAACGGCAGGTAGTGGATTCCAATACCGGCACGATAAAAGGATGGAGGGCATACTGGGAGAATGCGTTTAACGCAGGTAACCTCATATTACCCAATCTGGTGCCCTTTGGCGGCACCATGAACAGCGATCCGATGCCCATCGCTCGTGGTACGCTGACGCTTCCTGCGCCCGCTAGTTTAGGCAGTGGAAAAGTAGTAGTGAATGCAGGGCCTGCTGACGTATTCTATATCGGCAATGATCAGAAAATATGGCATGTAGAAGAATTTTCGGATACAAGCTGGGGCGTGCCGCATCCTATCGATGGTACAGCCGGTGGCACTCCGACTGCCGTACCAGCGGCGGGTCAGGTAACCGTGGCATACGATTCGGCCAACGACCGTGCACAGCTTTTCTATCGGGCGAGCGATGGCTCGATTGCAACCTATACGCAGAAAACGAAGAATGGATTCTGGGATAGCCAGCCTACCGTGCTGCAGCCGGCAGGTACTGCCACCAGCAACATTGCTGTAATGGATGCACCTGACGGGCATCGCTATGTTGCTTACCGGACTGCCGATGCACAGGTGGGGGTTTTCTGGATGGATCCCAATGGCAAGGCAGTAGGCAGCACGCCGCAGATTATGGGCGCGCCTCACAATGGAACGGTGACCAGCAATATTCGGCTGGCAAAGGATCCCAAAACCAATGCCGTGGATATCTTCTACCGTTATAAAGACTTAACCTTATGGGAAATTCCGGGGATGGCAGGCGGAACCTGGGGGACGCCTACAGATCTGGGATCGCGTTATACCAGCGACATTGACATACGATATCTCCCGGGTGGATCAATACAGACACTCAGCCGGGCGCAAGATGCTGGTATTGTCATTGTCGCGCAAAACGCCCAATCGAGCACCATGTTCGATCAACATGAGCATCTGCTTGGATTGACCAACCGCACCAAGAATACGACCGGCGCTCCGCTCCTGTCGCAGTCGATCTACAGCATTCCTGCGACCATAACCGGTATAGACGGGCTGCAGAATGTATTTTACATCGGCGCTAACGGCAATATGCAATACATATCCGAACTCAAGCCCTCCACGGCTGCTGAGCCTTATCCGAAACTGGCTGACGGCACTCCAGCATGGAGCCAGCCGTTTGATCTGGGCGGCAATGGGGTATTTACGGAATGCCCCGGAGGAGTGCCCACAACCTTTGGTCTTCCAGGCGCCAGATAAATATCCTGTATTTTTCTTAAGGTGCTGGTTGGGGAGTGCTTTTACTCGTTGCTTATCCTCTGTAGAAGCGCTGGCAAGATGGGCAGGATTATACCGCCATGGCCTTAAGGCATCAGGAAATATTTTGGAACAGAGTGAAGAATGGCTAAAGGAAGCACATCAACGGCTTGATCTTACGGCGGACGCACTTCGGCAAGCTCGATGCAAGAAATGAAGCCATTGCCAGCAAAGCCCGGGATACAGTATCTCAGCAATGGAAGAGATTGCGCCTTGAAATGCCAGACGGCTTGCAGCTTCAGGACGCGGCTAGCATAAGGTTGATAACAGTGAAAGCCTTCCGCACCATTTTTTCAGAAGTGGTGGAGCATAACGGAGTCGAACCGTTGACCTCTTCCATGCCATGGAAGCGCTCTACCAACTGAGCTAATGCCCCTTTTACAACCCTGCTTCGGGCTTTAAGGAAAGTGGAGAAAACTTGTAACCGCTCTGCGTTAACTGTCAATATAATTTCAACCCTATTGCGGCAATTACAGCGACTTCTCGGCTTTATGCCATGTACGCAGGGCAGGGCGGTGGCCGACGCTGATAAGGGTAGCGTTGGGCAGGTACGATTTCAGAGTTTCATAGAGTCGGGCTTCTGACGTTTCATCAAGCGCCGAGGTGGCTTCATCCATGAAAACGAATCCGGGTTTTGCCAGCAGCACGCGGGCAAAGGCAATGCGCTGCTGTTCTCCCATGGATAATATCTGGAACCATTGCAGGGCAGTGTCATCCAGGCTGCCTGCAAGCGATTCCAGCCCGCATAGGGACAGCACTTCCCTGAGCTTTATCTCTTCTATATCCGGTGCGTGCGGGTAACATAGCACCTGGCGGAGCGTGCCCAGCGGCAGGTAAGGTTTCTGTGGCAAGAACAGCATAGTGGCGGAGGGGGGCAGGGTGAGTTGTCCCTCCACAAACGGCCACAGGCCTGCCAGCGTGCGCAGCAGCGTGCTCTTGCCCGCACCCGACGCTCCGGTGATAAGCAGGGAATCGCCGGGTTTTATATGTAAGGCGATATGTTCCAGCAGAACCCTGCCGTCCGGCAGCCTGATGGTAATGTTTTCCGCTGTGATAATTTTTTCATCTGTGATGTGCCGCCGGAAGCGGGCGTTGGGAATGTGGGAGTCCTCGGCCTGCTGTATGCTGCTGTTAAACCCCTTGAGGCGGTCGATTACCGCCTTCCATGTGGCGATGCTGGTATAGGAGTCGATGATGTAGGAAAGCGAGCCTTGCACCTGTCCGAACGCGGAGGCGGTCTGCATGAGGCCGCCCAGCTGGATTTTTTTTGCAAAAAACCGCGGTGCGGCGACGACGAACGGAAAGATAACCGCGATCTGGCCGTAGCCGGAGGTAAACCAGTTCAGCAGTTTCTGGCGCTTCATGATCTGCCAAAAATTATCCACGACGGCGGTGAAACGACTGAGAAAATTCACCTGTTCCTGTACTTCACCGTGATAGAAGGCGATACTTTCGGTGTTTTCCCGCAGGCGCACCATGCTGAAACGGAAATTTGCCTCGAATTGCTGTTGGTCGAAATTGAGCCGGATAAGCGGCCTGCCGATTTTAACGGTAATCCAGGTGCCGATTGCCGCATAGACCAGCGCCACCCACACCATATAGCCGGGGATGGAGAAGGCCCTGCCATGTATTTCAAAATCGAACGCGCCGCAAAGCTGCCAGAGAATCGTAAGAAAGGAAAATAATGTCACGACAGCGCTGAGCAGGCCAAGCGACAGGCTAAGCGTCAACTGGATGAACTGCTCGATATCCTCGCTGAT
>JABDGA010000013.1:30831-32106 GCA_013286285.1 Alphaproteobacteria bacterium
TTATCGGCCTTGCCGTCGAAAAGCTGCATCCGGTAGTAATTCTGCCTGCCCAGCCAGTCGGCAAGGTATTTCGCAGTAAGCCAGCGCCGCCATTTGATACGCAACATCTGGTTGAGGTAGGTGCGGTATACGGCGGCTACGATAAAAATGCCCGCCAGCCAGGAGAAGCGTATGAGTGCCTGTATAAAGGCATTTTTATCTACGGCCTGCAGGGAGTTATAAAAATCATTGTTCCATTTATTGAGCAGGACATTGATATACACCTCGCCGAGATTCAGGGCGATAATTACGGAAAGCAGCAAGCGCGCAGTCCAGCGCTCGTCGGATTTCCAATAAGGCGCTACCAGTTGCCACAGAGTCTGGAGGAATGCGCGCATAACGGTTTATGCCTGTGCAGCGGTGGCCTCGGCTGCTTTGGACTGGGCATTCTTGTTGTATGCATAGAGCGCGACGAAATCGATGGGCTCCAGCATCATGGCCTGGAAACCGCCGTCACGTGTAACATCGGCGAGCACGCGGCGCGCGAAAGGAAACAACAGGGTCGCACAGTCTATGAAGAGCACCTGCTCCATTTTATCTTCCGGAATATTCACCAACTGGATAATGGCGCCATAATCGATTTCCACGATGAACAGCGCTCTCTCACGCCCGTTTGCATGTCCCGTGATATTCATGACCAACTCAAAATGCTCATCATTGAGCCTCTGCGCCTTCAGTCCGACATTCACCTCGATTTTCGGTTTATCTTCCGGTCTTACGAGCGTATGCGGCGCATGCGGGTTCTCAAAGGATAAGTCCTTTACATATTGCCCCTTCACCAGAAAACGTGGCGGGTTATTTTGCTGTTCTGCCATATTACTCCTTCAATCCCTGTCAAATATGCCCTGATCTAAAACATGCCGTAATCTAAAATATGCTTTACGATTATTATCGGGCTTATGCAAGCGATCAATCGGGATTGCTAAACCAGTGCGGTATGTTTATACAAAAGCCACGGTCAATACTCAGCAGGATGGATACCATGAAGATTGCGCATTATATCTGCATACTCATTTTTAGTTTTTATGCGCCCGGTATTTTTGCCGATGTTCCTGCGCAGCCTGCCCATGGATTGTCAGTATTCGGTGCGCTGAAATATCCTCAGGGGTTCAAGCATTTCGATTATGTCAGGGCGGATGCGCCGAAAGGGGGCGAAGTAAGGTTGGGAGCGATTGGCTCGTTTGACAGTCTCAATGCCTTTATCGTCAAGGGCAATAAGGTGCCTGAGGTCACGAT
>JABDGA010000014.1:0-26478 GCA_013286285.1 Alphaproteobacteria bacterium
CATTGCGGCCCAGCGGGAGATCGTTGATAACCTGATGCCGTACTACCCCGTCCCCATCGATAAGAAATGTCCCTCGGAAAGCAAGGGCATATCCTGTCAGCACATCATAATCGCGGGCAATAGATTTAGTCAGATCGGATACCAGCGGAAACTGGATATCGCCGATCCCGCCTTTTTCCACAGGCGTATTTTTCCAAGCATAATGGCTGAATTTGGAATCGACGGAAACGCCGATCAGTTCCGCGCCGCGCGCTTTGAATTCTTTTACGCGGTTATCGAACGCGATGATTTCCGAAGGGCAGACAAAGGTAAAATCGAGGGGATAAAAAAATAGCACCCCTTTTCTGCCCTTTTTGGTTACCTTGCCGCTGGCATCACGCTTGATGCCCAAATGGTTGAATAAGTTAAACTTGTCGTCAAACGAATTATCCGCCAGCACTGCGCTTGCGGTAAAATCTGGGGCGGTCCTGCCAACTAACACAGCCATATGCACTCTCCATTTACTTCAAATTAAAATTATCAGGGGAGTTATGATAATGTAACCGCCCCGCATAAAGCAATCTCTTTTATTAGACTTCTTTTATAACCCGCTGCGGCGAGGAAAGTGCACGGAACCGGCGCACGGAAAAACTTGAGCGTACAAAGAAGTACATGAGTTTTGAGTAGCGTAGGCATCAAAAAACAGCCAGAGAACTGTTTTTAGCCGGAGCGGTGACAAGTGAACTTTCCGCTGCAAATGCAAATAGGGTTATAAAAGAAGTCTATTTGAATTTATCGTCAAACCGTTGTAGAAGTACGAGAGTATTAAATTATATTCCACTATGGGATTATGGACGCCAATATTGTAGCTACCGTCTCCGCCATATTTTTCTGCGTGTTGCTATCCGCATTTTTTTCAAGCTCTGAAACGGCCATTACCGCCATTTCGCGCGCGCGTATCTACCACCTGATACTGGAAGGCGATAAACGCGCCAAAGCGGTCGGCTCTTTACGTAAAAAGAAAGAGCAGATGATTGGCGGCATCATGATCGGCAACAATACGGTCAATATCCTTGCATCCTCCCTGGCAACGTGGCTCGCCATCAACAAATGGGGAGAAGACGGCGTGGTCTATGCCACCATTATCATGACGGCGATTATCGTGATTTTCGCCGAAGTCCTGCCCAAGACCTATGCCATACAGAATTCCGAGGCGATGGCGCTTCGGCTGGCTCCGGCGGTGGCTTTTGTACTTAAGATGCTCTATCCGCTGAATATGGCGCTACAATTCATTGTGGGAAGCATACTGAAGCTGTTTGGCGTGGATATCACACGCAGCCATTCGCTTTCTTCAGCCTCCGATGTAATACGCGGCACTATTGAGTTACATCATCATGAAGGACAGGTGGTCAAACAGGAACGTGACATGCTCGGCAGCATTCTTGACATGCAGGAAGTCGTGGTTGGAAAAATCATGGCGCACCGGCTCAATATGGAAACCATCAGTGCCGATCTGCCGGCAGACGAAATCATCAACCTTGCGGTGAGCAGCACCCATAGCCGTATTCCATTATGGCAGGGCGAGCCGGACAATATCATGGGCGTGCTGCACGTAAAAACTCTGATTAAATCCTTGCGGGAAAACAACGGCAGCCTGAATAACGAACAACTGCGCAATATCCTGGTGAAACCTTGGTTCATTCCGGAAACCACTACCATCAACAGCCAGTTACATGCATTCCGTGCTCAGAAGCAGCACCTTGCGCTGGTGATTGATGAATACGGCGTATTGCAGGGGCTGGTAACGCTCGAAGATATTATCGAGGAAATCGTCGGGCGTATCGATGACGAGCATGACAAGCACGTGGCAAGCGAGATTATTCCCATTGGCAATGACAACTATATCGTGAATGGCAGCATGTCCATCCGTGATTTAAACCGCGAACAGGGCTGGGATCTTCCTGACGAAGAAGCCTCCACCATCGCCGGACTGGTCATCCATGAAGCGCGACTTATTCCTGAAATCGGTGAAGAGTTTGAATTCCATAATTTACGTTTTGTCATCCTTGATAAAAAAGGCAACCAGATTACCCGGATGAAAATCGAAAAACTCGCGCCGGTGGATGATGAAAACGTTTAGAGTTTAGAGCATGTCCTCCATTACGCTAACGCGCCAGCGAAAACAATGCATTACGAGAACCGCACTGGAGTGTACATTAGAAGTATATGAAGCGCGGAAGCGCAGAAATGCGTTGTTTGCAGCAAGCGATAGTAGTAATTGGGGGCATGCTCTAGGTCGGACTGTAAGATAACTGCGGGGCAACATTTTTACTGGCTACTGCACGCGCAGTATGGGGTCCTACTATAGGTTTCGCCTGAGATTGTGTTGCAATTTCGTTCAGCCTTCTCATAACATCACCGGGAGTGGCTGCCGCCTGAGAAAATTCCTGAACCAATTGGCGCCTGTAGTCCTCATGTATACCGGAAGCAGCGACCATATGCATATATACGTCCGCCGGTATCGGCTGTTGCGCAGCCATGGCCTGATAGGCGGCCTTATAGGCACTGATGGCATCATATTTTGCAGCCGCTATCCTGCCCGGCACCTGATATAATAGCCCCATCCCCATATTCATGCCCATCGCCCGTACAAACGGATTAGCCAGCATTCCCCTATTCATGATGCTGCTATTTGAAACCCTATCCATAAAGGCAGGCTGCTTGCCAAATGTCATGGCAATGCTAAGCCCGGTCAACCCCAGTTCCAGTAATCCGGCAAATCCTTCCTTGTGAAGTGCCTGACCGCGAAGCACTTTAAGCGGCTCAGGAAGGTTTTTGCTACTCAGCAACGTCCAGGTGGAAATATCCCTTCCGGTAACTTCCTTGTACATATGCTTCAGGATAGTCACTTTCTCAGAAAACCCTTTTACAAGGCTGATAGTAGTGACGGCACTCATACCCAGCGATACTGCCCCGGCTGCGTTCATTGCGCTGATATCGCAATGCAGCGTATTCTTAGCGAAATTGCATACCCTGCTGGCTCCGGACATTTCTCCGAAAGGCTTTAGGGGTGTATTCGCGGCATTTGCCACCGCGCCCGCCACATGTGTTAATCGTGCGTGGCCTTGAAATCTCTGACTGTTTTGCACCAAACGTGCGCCACCGCCAATCAAGGTCAATGGCATCATCAGGAATGGATATAGGGCAAAAAAAATCCCTGCCATATTCAGCAACGGAATCTTGGGAGCAGCTGCAAATGACGGGAGAGAAGTTTGTCCCGGTGGCGCTACTGGTGGGGATATAATACCTTCGGTCATACTATTTAGCCTGATTATCCTTCAAAAACAGTATACCCTGTCCCCCATGGCGATTATATGACATAAAGGTTAAATTTTTGTGACAATCCGGTGAGGTTCAGGGTTATTTAGCGAGTCGGTTCAACATATTAAAATGATAGTTTTATTGTCATGCCGCACTCGTTGCAGCATCCAGCGTTGCAGCATAGCTGGACCCCGCAATAAATGCGAGGGACACCATAAACATAAGCAAATCAATATATTGAAACTTTTCCAAATAGCTCTAGGCGGAATTCTGAGTTGCACACTCTACAGCAAATACCGCGTAAAATGACTGCGAATATTGCTATCCAGCTCAGGTTCCAACAATTTTATTAGTTCCGCACTAATATCGCTGCAGGTGTTATTGCGTTCCACCAGGGTGGCGTTCTCACCCAGCGTACGGGTACTTTTCGATTTCACATGGATGCTTGCCACCGGCAGTGTATGCTGCTCATCATATATCTTGATCTCCACTTCCAGCCCGCCGTCATAGGCTTCTGTCTGCTCACTGGTGAGTAGGCCTTCGACCCCCGTTTTCTGCTTCGGCAAATCCTTCTTGATAATATGTGCATCCTCAATCACCACATCGGCATAGCCGGCTTTGCCTCCGGCAACCAGGCGGGCCGCTGCCCATTCCTTCACTGTTTCTGCCGGAGTGATGTTTGCGCGTTTTTCCACATGGGGCGGCTCTTTCTGCGATTTGTAGTCTTCCACAACATGAATCGTCGCCACGTTCAGGGTATAAGGCATGCCGCTGAAATTCATCTGCGGCTTTGCCTCCGGCACGGAGGTCTGTTCGCAGGCGCTAAGCAATCCCACGGCAATCAATGTCATTACACCCATTATTTTACGCATGGCTATCCCTTTCACTATATAACGTGGACATGTACCACAAATCAGGATTTACTAAACAATTATTTGCCATTACCCTGTTTCCATGAGTGAGCAGGACACCATCATATCCACTTTCGGCACGGCCTATCGTGAAGTCGCGGTCGGGAAAATTGCCATTCTTGGTAAGGATACACCGCTCCGGCTCGAATGCGGCATTGATATTTCCTCTTTTCCCCTGGCCTACCAGACTTACGGAAAGCTCAACGCTCAGAAATCGAACGCCATATTGGTGTGCCACGGGCTGACAGGCGATCAATATGCCGCCAGCACGCACCCTGTCACCGAAAAGCCGGGCTGGTGGGAATCCATTATTGGGCTGGGCAAACCGCTGGACACCGATCGCTTTTTCATCATCGCCACCAACGTCATCGGCGGCTGCATGGGCTCCTTCGGGCCGAAATCCACGAACCCCGCAACGGGCAAGCCCTACGGGCTTGATTTCCCGGTCGTGACGATAGCCGACATGGTGCGGGCGCAGGCGCTCCTGATAGACTATCTGCAGATAGACCAGTTATTTTGTGTGCTGGGCGGCTCCATGGGCGGCATGGTGACGCTGACATGGGCGGCGCTTTACCCGGAACGTGTATTCTCTGCGGTGGCGATTGCCACATCCGCAAGGCATTCGGCCCAAAATATCGCTTTCCATGAAATAGGCCGCCAGTCGATCATGGTCGATCCCGACTGGTGCAATGGCCGTTACTATGACGAGCGCAAGTTCCCGGTCAAGGGGTTATCCGTGGCGCGCATGGCGGCGCATGTGACATATCTTTCTGAAAGCGCCATGCACCGCAAATTTGGTCGTACCTTACAGGATCGCGAACAGGTGTCTTTCGGATTCGAGGCGGATTTTCAGGTGGAAAGCTATCTGCGCCATCAGGGAGCAACATTCGTTGAGCGTTTTGACGCCAATTCCTATTTCTATATCACGCGGGCGATGGATTATTTCGACTTAACCGAGAATGGCGGGCTGAAATCATATTTCGTGAATAGCAAAGTCCGTTTTCTGGTGATTTCCTTTTCCTCGGATTGGCTATTCCCTCCTTCAGAAAGCCGTCTGATTGTGCGCGCCCTGAACGCCGTCGCGGCCAATGTAAGCTTCGCCGACATCACGACCGATAAAGGACATGACGCTTTCCTGCTGGATGTGCCGGAGTTTTTTGTAAACCTCAGCGGATTCATTAACGGCGCCGCTAATGCGAGAGGAATATGATGCAACTCCGCCCGTCACTGCAAGCGATTGCCGATCTGGTGCCGGAAGGTAGCAAGGTGCTCGATATCGGCTGCGGCGACGGCGAATTACTTAAATGGCTGACAAAGGAGAAACACGTGGATGGACGCGGGCTGGAACTGGGTCAGTCAGGCGTCAATGCCTGCATCGCGGAAGGCCTTGCCGTGGTGCAGGGTGATGCGGATACGGATCTGCAATATTACCCCAGCCGCGCCTATGATTATGTCATACTAAGCCAGACCCTGCAGACCATGCGCGATCCCAAAGAAGTGCTTATCAACCTGGTACGCATAGGCCATCGCGCCATCGTTTCCGTACCGAATTTCGGCTATTGGAAAAACCGGCTTTATCTCATGTTCTTTGGCCGCATGCCGGTCACCAAGACATTAACCTATCAGTGGTATGACACGCCCAATATCCATTTCTGCACGCTGAGCGATTTTGTGCATCTCTGCAACCTGATGCATATTGTCATTGAAAAGCGCGTTTATACGGACGATCAGGGCAGCCTGTCCTGCCTTAAGGGCAAAAACATCTTCGCCAACGTCCTCAGCGATGAGGGTATATTCCTGCTTAAGGAAAAGTTATTGCTGTGAAAACAGCCTGACTAAAGCCTCATAGTGCCTGCCTGCGATGGCTGCCCTGAATGCTTGCAACCTTTCCAGCATATTGCCAAGCAGGGCCGCCACAACATTCGTATGGGCGGAAATCTGCGCCAGCAACTCCTGGGGATCGTGCACCGCCAAAGCCGTCATATCTGCGAACCCAGTTCCCGCATAACGCAGGGGATTTACACCTATCTGATCCTGCACTAAAGACGCGGTCGCAACCAGACAGGTGGCAATAAGCGTTGCGAACAGCAGCGATACATTCCCCTGCCCGTTTTCATTATTCTGACTATTTTCTTTCAACTCACCATGCATCTGGGCAGCGAAGCGGATGAAATCCTCCATCGCCTGCCCGGCATAATCCGCATTGGCAAGGCAAATATCAGCCCATAGTGCCGGACTGGAGTGAGTAAGACGAAGAAAGCGCGCATATTCCGCATTCTCCGCAAACGATTTGTCCATCAACGGCGCAATGGCAAAAGCAACGATATGGGGCAGGTGTGAAACATAGGCGTAAATGGAATCGTGCATCTCCGGCGGCATGAACTCCACCCGGCTGCCTATCTGCTTCCAAAGCAAGCTTATCCGTGTTACAGGATCGCTGTTTAACTCCGCTTCTTCCGGCGTCAGTATCACGCTCCTGCCGGAAAACAGTTCCGCATTCCCGGCTTCAATGCCCGACTTATCGCTTCCCGCTATCGGATGGGCGGGAACATAATGCGTATAGTCCGGCATATGGGGTTTTATAGCCGCTATCGCCTGCCGCTTGACCGACCCCACATCCATGAGCACCGCGCCGCGCGCGATATGGGATGCGATTTCGGCAGCAAGCCCGGAAAATACCTGCGGCGGAGTGGCGAATATTATCAAATCCGCATTAGCGACAGCATTGCCTGCCGTGGCAAGCCCTGAATCTATGAAGCCTTTTTCCAGCGCATATTCCAACGCATGATTGGAATGGTTATAGGCGGCAATATGCTGTGCCAGCTTCTTTTTAGACAGCACACGCGCCAGCGAACCGCCGATAAGCCCCAGCCCCAGTATGGCTACACGGTTAAAAGCGGCAGACACGATTATTGCGCCATAAATTCTTTTAAGGCTGCCGCAAGCGCGCGGTTCTCTTCTTCTATACCGATGGTAATGCGCAAGCAGTCAGGCAAGCCGTATTCCCCCATCTCACGCGTGATTATTCCGCGCTCCGTCAGGAACTGATTGGCCGCCGCTGCTGTTTTCTTTCCACCTGGAAATCCGGCAAGAATAAAATTACCCAAAGACGGAGGAACATGGATGCCGGTAGACTGAAGTTCCTGCGTAACCCATCCGCGCCACTTATTCGTCTCCGCCCTTACATAGGCCGTATATTCCGTATCGCGGACTGCAGCAGCCCCTGCAGCCTGTGCGATCGCGGATACGTTAAACGGTCCACGGATGCGGTTGAGTACATCAGCAATGCCTTCGGGGAAATACCCCCAGCCAAGCCGCAATGCCGAAAGCCCGTAAATCTTGGAAAAAGTGCGCAGCATCACCGTATTGTGAGTCGCATCCACCAGCTCGTTTCCACTCGAATAATCCACTTTATCGGCATATTCGGCATAGGCACCGTCCACCACCAGTATGATATCTTTCCGCAAGCCACTACGCAGGCGCTTTAGCTCCGCGCCGGACAGATACGATCCGGTGGGGCTGTTAGGATTGGCAAGAAACAGGAGGCGGGTTTTAGGCGTCACTTTGGCAAGCAACGCGTCCACATCCGCAGTCAGGTTCTTTTCAGCAGCGGCAACCGGCGTGGCCCCGGCTCCTTGCGTATAGATCTTATACATGAGGAAACCATGCTGGCTGTACAGCACTTCGTCCCCTTCCCCGGCATAGGCATGTACCAACAGGCCTATCAACTCATCCGATCCGGCACCGCATATGATGCGATCGGCATCGAGTTTATACACTTCGGCAATCGCCTTTCGCAGCTCGGAGGCACCGCTGTCAGGGTAGCGGTTGAGCCTGCCGGCGCACTCACTGAGCGCCTTGATAGCAAGCGGGCTTGGCCCAAAGGCATTCTCATTGGAGGAAAGCTTGATAATTTTTTTTGTGCCTGCCTTTGATTTGCCGACCACGTATTTCTCAATAGACAGGATACCCGGTTTTGGCTGCGGTAATGACATAATATTCCTTATATTTTGAGAGGAGTAGCATAACAGCCAAGCGCAGTCACAGCAAACCCTGTTTCCTGCATCACGGACGGAATGATTCTGGCATTTTCCTTTGCCAGGCCAGTCAGTTCCACCAAATGGGAATGTTCTTTGTTGTCCAGCAACCGGGTTTTCACTTCGTGCTTTGCAAATAATGCCGCAATCTCGTTTTGCGATAATAGCCTATCCGCTGTGAGCTTCAGCAATACAATATCGTCTTGCGTCGCTTCCGGCTCGATTTTTGCCATTGCTAACGCCTCTGCCTGATGTTCCGTATGTTGCAAGATAAAGGGCACGCAGGCGAATATCTTTATATGCTCGGGTAAATCCATCCACCATGCCTCACCTGTAATCGGCAGCACGCCGACCTGTACATTACCATGCATCACATCCTGAATGACATCTTTTGCATTTTTTCTCCTGGAAATAGGTAAAAAATTGCCAAAATACTCACGTGTAAGCCAGTAAGTCCTATCATCTAGCTCTTGGTCACACACGGCTACGGTTAGATCCGACTCCAAAGTCAGCGAGGCGGAAATGATGATACGCCAAATTTGCACCGCAGCGTTTGCAGGAAATATATTGTCTTTAAACTTCTTATAAATACTACGGATTAAATCCGCTTCCCGCCCGGAACGAATATAGGAAATGCCCGATTTCTGGGTCGCCTTCTTAATCTTTCCAACGTTCTTTACAATGGCGGAGCGTTCATTGAAAAGCGCTATTATTTTATCGTCGATTGCATCAATTTCTGAGCGTAACTTCGAGATGTCCGTCATTTAGACATCCTTGCGTATACCTTTTGCCACCATAGCCCGTATCATAGGAAATACTTTATATTCTGCTCCAATATTGCTGCGTATGACCGGATCATTCTCAATAAACGCCTTCACACCGCTCTCGTCATCGCATTCTACTATCCCTAATCCCCAAGCCCCTGCCGGATCAGCAACCGGCCCAAATACCAAAGCAATTCCTTTATCAGCCATTTCTTTTGCATAAGCAGCATGTTGCTGCATTATCAAGATTTCTTCTTTTGTCATATCCTGGATGAAAGACGGCCTTGGCGGAATCAGCTTCAGTAAAAAATGTGGCATGTATTATACGCTGTAATACATCTGGAACTCAACAGGCGCGGGTGAATGCTCCCATTTATACACTTCTTCCATTTTCAGATCGATGTACGCATCAATCTGACCATCCGTGAATACATCGCTCTTCTTAAGGAACGCGCGATCTGCAGAAAGTGCAGCAAGAGAGTCACGCAATGCGCCGCTCACCGTTGGCACATTCTTCAACTCTTCCGGCGGCAGATCATAGAGGTTTTTATCCATTGCATCGCCGGGATGGATCTTATTTTCGATGCCGTCGATACCCGCCATCATCATGGCGGCGAATGCGTAATAGGGATTAGCCGACGGATCAGGGAAACGCACCTCAATGCGCTTTGCCTTGGGCGTCGCTACGTACGGAATACGGATCGATGCCGAACGGTTACGCGAAGAATAAGCCAGCAATACCGGCGCTTCAAAGCCCGGAATCAGGCGCTTATAGCTGTTGGTCGACGGATTGGTGAACGCATTAATCGCCTTGGCGTGCTTGATGATACCGCCGATGTAATAAAGACACATTTCGGAAAGATCCGCATAGCCGTTACCCGCGAAGAGGGGTTTGCCGCCTTTCCAGAGGGATTGATGCACATGCATGCCCGAGCCGTTATCACCGGATATGGGCTTAGGCATGAACGTCACCGACTTGCCATAGGAATGGGCGACATTATGCACTACATATTTATATTTCTGCACGTTGTCGGCGGTGGCCATCATCGTACTGAAATCAAAGCCGAGCTCGCACTGGCCGGGAGCCACTTCATGGTGGTGCAACACGCCGGTAATGCCGACGGAATCCAGGGTGGAAATCATTTCCGCACGCATATCGGAGAGGGAGTCCACCGGCTGCACGGGGAAATAACCACCCTTTACGCCGGGGCGGTGCCCCATATTGCCGGTTTCATATGCCTTGCCGGTATTCATCGGAGATTCCTCGGAATCAAGGAAATAGAATGCCTCGTTCATGCCGACTTTATAACGCACGTCGTCAAACACAAAAAACTCCAGCTCCGGACCGAAATACGCCGTGTCGGCAAGGCCGGTATAGGCCAGAAACTGCTCGGCGCGCTTGGCAGTCGAGCGCGGATCGCGATCATAATTCTGGCCGGTCGAAGGCTCCACTACATCACAGGTCACCACGAGCGTTGGCTGTGCAGTAAATGGATCGAGGAACGCCGTGCCAGCATCAGGCATCAGGATCATATCGGACTCATTGATGGACTTCCAGCCCGCGATGGATGAGCCGTCGAACATGATGCCGTCCTCAAAAACGCCTTTATCGACTTTCTTCGCAGAATAGGCCGTATGCTGCCATTTACCGCGCGGATCGGTAAAGCGGAAATCCACAAACTGTACTTCATGCTCCTTTATCAGATGTAAAGCATTGCCTACTGCATCGTTTTTCGCTGACATGTTCTTTCTCTCTATCGCTGTTATGGATGTGTTAAAAATGACTGGTTAAATCGCGTCGCTGCCTTTTTCACCCGTACGTATCCGGATGGCCTGTTCGACATTGGATACAAAGATCTTGCCGTCGCCGATACGACCAGTGCGCGCCGCATTGATAATCGCCTCAATCACCCGTTCGGCCATGGTGGACTCAACGACAATGCTTATCATTACTTTAGGCAGGAAATCCACGACATATTCGGCACCGCGATACAGTTCCGTATGCCCTTTCTGGCGGCCAAATCCCTTGGCCTCAATCACCGTCAGCCCCTGAATGCCGATTTCCTGAAGCGCTTCCTTCACTTCATCGAGCTTAAAGGGCTTGATTATGGCCTCAATCTTTTTCATATCCCAGATTTACACAATTTTTTGTATTAGTAATACATACTGACAAGTTTTCAAGCGTTTTTTATTTGACCTTTTGCCGAATTTTGCTTTTATGCAGCCTCTTTATTATTCTATGGCGGGTGTAGCTCAGTTGGTTAGAGCGCCAGATTGTGATTCTGGATGTCGCCGGTTCAATTCCGGTCACTCGCCCCATATTTCTCAATGTGTTGTTAAACACATTGAGAGTTTAATGGGCATCCTGTGCCAAATTTGTACCTTGTAGCCTGTTGTCTACAATAGCCGCATATTTTCCAAAGCTCGCAGGAGATATATGTGCATAGCGCTGCACCATCTCTGTGGATTGCCATGACCCCATCTCCTGTAGCACATGGAGAGGCGTGCCGTCTTGCGCCAGCCAACTCGCCCATGTATGCCGCAAATCGTGCCAGCGGAAATTTTCTATCCCGGCACGCTTCAGCGCCTTTTGCCAAGCGTGGTTATTCACTTGACGGACGGGTTTGCCTTTGTAAGTAAACACAAATTGCGGGTGTAACCCCTTCCGTCTTTGCAAAACTTCCAGCGCCAGAGCATTCAAGGTAACTCGAATGTCCCTGCCCGCTTTGGCTTGGTCTGCATATATCCATGCGATGCCACGTTGCATATCCACCTGCGACCATTGCAAGCCCACCACATTTGCCCGGCGTAACCCTGTTGCCAATGAGAACTGCACCATATCCACCAGATGCGTTGGCAGTTCTTTCAGCAGCACATGCACCTGCTCTGGCTCAAGCCAGCGAATACGGCGCTTTGGCTCAGAATACTGCTTCAGGAAGGGAGCTTTATCTATCCACTCCCATTCATTTACAGCACGCCGCAACATTGCCCTGATGAGAGCAAGATACCGATTCGCCGTGCTGGGGCTGGCTTCCTTGCGCTTCTTTTCAATTACCTCGAAGATAACATCCTTCGTTAACTCAGTAAGCAGTTTGCCTTTGAAGAACTGTTGAAGCCATCGGATATTCATCACATCGTTCTGATATGACTTTGGTTTCTTATACGATGACTCTTGCAGCCATTTCAGGGCAGCCTCATCCCAAGTATAATCCCTTCTCTTTTCTCCCAGTTGCTCAATCTTCCATGCGTCGTGTTTTAGCTTGTCATGGTATTGTTGAGCCGCTGTTTTGTCTTCCGTGCGAGCAGAGCATCTAATGCGCTGGCCGCTTGCTGTGGTGAAACTAATCCACCACGTGTCGCCACGTCTGTAGAGTGACATAAGGTCTCCTTATGATGCACTCGCAACGCTTGCCAAGCAGTCTTATATAGAGAACGCACATAATCCGCAAGGTCTTGGGCAATAAAGACCCATGACTTACCTACCTTAGCTGCCGGAACAGTGCCTGCTTTGGCTCTGCGTCGCAGGACTTCGGGATTCATCTTGAGAAAGGCTGCTGCTTCAGCAAGGCTGAAAGTCGTAATGGGATTATGCGGTATCAGGTTTTTTGTATCTGTTGGTGCAAGCATAGAATGCCTCATGAAATAGCTGAACATTATTAAGGGTATAGCGTCCCCAAATTCCTGCAATGGAAAAGTTGACTCCTATTTACCATTGCCCATACGTACATTGTGGCATAGGCACATTGCAAAAAACAGGGATTGCAATCCCTTGACAAGATAAATGCATACGAATCAATACCCATACTCGCATTATCGCACATCGCGTGAAGGAAGTTACGATATTTTATCGTTGACAAGGAAATGCAGAAAGTGCGGGAGATGCCATCCCCCTGAGCGTCAAGCAGAAAAAAGGCTTTCATGGATATAACTGAATGGACTAATGAACCTTCCTTTTTCCTCTTAGCGGAAAAGAGGCTTTCATTCGCAATGCATGAACCTTCCTGTTTTTAGCTTGACCCTTTTACCCCCTGCCCTCGCCGGGAGACAGGCTTTCATGCGTGAACTTATGAAACCATATACCCACCCCCACAGTTCATTTTATTACCTCTGCTGCAATTTGTAGTAACCTTGCATCAATAAACAGACCGCTTGCGTTCGCAGTTCCAAGGTTAATCCGTAGATTGACTTTATCTTTAGAGAATAGACCGACAGTATTAGCCGAATGGACGATTTCTATCATCCCGCCATTAATCCCTTATCGGGAAGCCAGATAAGCAGGTGATAATGGATAACTCCGCGCTTCTGCATTTCAGCCACCCATAGGCCAGACCAGAACTTTACGCCCCGGCGTTTCATCCACAGGCGGTAATTGTCCATTATCGCGCCAATATGGCCGGGCTTATAATCCTCGGCAGTACGGTAAGTAAGGGTGATAAAGGCAGCCCGCGTCCGAAAGCCCTGAATCCCCTCCAGTTGAATCTGGCGTGCCACATTACACACCAAGGTTCTCAGACGGCGGACTTTACGAACAGAATTTATACCCTTTGTGTTGTCGGTGATATTACAGAAAGAAGCCAAGCCCAGAGAAGAAGATGCTTTGATACGCATACAAACCTCCACAATATCGGCGCTCGCTAGCGGCTGTCCTCATCCTTCCGGGCAGCGCGCTTCGCGCCGTGGTTAACGGGAATAATGAAAAGCAAAATACTCATTGCTATTTTTCCAAATAATTGGTTAAATATTGTTATAATATTTACGCACATCATCGTGTGACAAAGCTGTGTCACACGAGAACTAAAAAGTGGCAGGATTAGTTACAATCTGGCTACGGTTGCAGTACCGGCAAGCGCTGCAAGCAATTGTTTAATAATAAAGTCAGATTATCAATTTGGCCTTGTGATTCTGGATGTCGCCGGTTCGATCCCGGTCACTCGCCCCATATTCCCAAAACAATTTATTAAATAGCATACATTTGTATACCACAGCAATTGAGAGCCTGCTCCATCATGGTTAGAGACGTGTGTTACAGGAATTCCCTTGCCCTCTCTCCTGAATTCCTAACCTGCCAAAAACATCTCCCTTCTGTACCACAGGTCTCGTAACCTCATATGCCGCAACCGTATTGGAACCTGCCTTAAATTCAATAGAATCGTACTTCCCAGGTATATCGCCGCTTGGTATCTCCAAAATATTTCCTGGATCAATTTCTTGCAGCGTTCTCATGAGTTCTTCCAAATAGCCAGACGAATCCGTGGACTTAATGCCGCCCACCAGCTGATTTGTATACCCCCTGGCAATTCGTCTCCCATATGGCCACATGTTACATCCCGAAACAATTGGCGTATTGCTTCAGGTGAAATATTCCTAGCCAGCGCCGCCCTGTTAAATCCCGGCACATGCACCGTAAATGCAATATCCTCTCCAAGGCCTATCGTGTTTGCCATTTCCTCCTTTTCGATGTCAAGCACTGCATATTCACCGTGATTTACTGAGATCATAAAATTTCCTTTTTGAATGGCGGGTAGATTTAGTATCGTTGTTTCTCTGTTGTCCCCTGTTGTATGCCTCCGTGGTACGAACTTCCCGCAGGCATGGCCCCACTGCCGGCTAATTGCGCGGTTACTTCGTTGAGTCCAGGGATTTCTTGCATTCTGCTATTTTCAATGCTAGGCAGCGGCGTTTGTATGGAAGCTTGCGGAACGATATTGATGGCAGCCGCCCTATCCAGATCAATATAGCACCTATTCTCTGCCCCTGGCTGCAGAAAAGCTGCGTTTCGAAGTATCAATTCCGGGATAAGGTCATTCATTGAAGTATTCACGCCTGGATATTTAGGCATTTTCTCTACCACCTCCAATAAGTTTCCTGAATCAACCTGATACCCACCTTCCTGCAACCTTTGCAATACATTATTGGCTAATCTTTGGCTTTCTACACGGTTAACCGCATCCTGCACGTGCTCGGTTACCAACGGTTGATTCAGGCTATCCGCCCCTTCCCCGATATATTTTGGACTATAAAGCAACGCCTTTTCATAGGCCTCCTGGTCAATCTTAATGCCAAACTCTGATACTTGCATCGCTATTTGTTCGACTAGCTTATGTGTTTGCTCCTTATTTGCATCTACAACGGCAGTGAAAGCAAAACCACCATATCCCTTCTGTTCTATAGTTCTACCGGCACAAGTGTCATCTATAAAAGCTTCATACGCCAGATCTTCTCTTTTTCCGTCCAGATAATACTGCAGACATTCCATAGAATGAGAGTTTAATGCTATTGGAAAATATACGTTATTATTATTTGTCAAATTAAACGCTACATTAAGCGGAATATTATCTTTTGATGATGGTATCTGACCTGCCGGTGTTATATAAAAACCGACGACTGCTGTATGCAAATTTTGATTGGGAATAATATTGCTCCCTATCCCATGCACCAGGCTATCGCTTTCCGGATAATAGATAATTGCGGTAGGATTCTTTGCCTCCCATATGTCCGCAGACTTAATAATCACGTTCGGGCGTTCCCTTAGTCTATTCATAACCTGGGTGATATTGCGGTCGGATGCCTCTCTTCCCATGTATTCTTTTGATCCCACTAATCTCACTTCGAGCGCCGCATCCGGAGGGAATTTATCGAATACATCCCTGTCAAGCGATGCCGGATCGGTCGTGTAATTGAAATGCGCCATGGCCGTTTTATTGGTTTTAGGATCGCGTACGATTACCACCATGCATTGCTGTATATTAGTAGTTGCGAGCGGCATGAGATCCGAATCCGAGAATCCCACTTCACGCTCTCCCACCATGGCCACTTGGCCGTGCATCGGCCCCTGCTGCAAATCAAAAAGTTCCGCTCGATGCATCCGTCCCGCCGGTTGCCCTCCAGTCATCTCCGCAATTGCCGCCAGATATTTACGCGCCTGAATCTCTGCATTTTGATCATAAGAAGGCGTACCCCGCGCCTGCATCAAACGAACAAGGGCGGTTTCCTGCTCTTCCTGAAAACTGGCAAGCATCCCCTGTCTTTGCAATAGCCCAACCATGTGCGTAGCCACATCAGTTGATGCATCATAGGCTTCGGCATTTATGTAGTGCATCATGCACGCTTGCAAATGCTCCAACACTGATGCTGGTGGATTGCCTAATTGCCAACCGGATACAGCTAACTGATAATGGATATCGCCAAGGATAATGTTATTGTCATCACCCAATCGATCCATTTCAGCCAGTGCTTGGGTATATAAAGACACTGCTTTTCTATGGTTCTGACTTTGTGCATCCCTATCTGCTCTATCTAGCAACCGTGTAACGCTTTTTGGAGGAACACGCGTGCAGTCTGGGTGAGTGGGATTATACTGACTAAAAGAAGAAGGTAATCGCGCTAACTCTGACTGTATTTCAGGGTATGTCGCATCTCTCGCAATTTGTTTGCCATTTACTATCATAGCAGGATGCCTTACAGAACAACATACCCTATCCTATTATTTTATCATAATAATAATTAAAATTCCACTTTTTAGCTATCCATTAAGACGTTTTGCGCAAAAATGTAGTGCATGCATTATAAAAACAGCAGGTTTCATAAAAAAATACAATATATTGTTATATATTAATATTTAACCAAAATTACATACCAGCAACGCAGTGCTGTGGGGGCTATTCCATAGGAGCGGACTGACTCTTTTGGCGGAAATGCACCGCATAATAAAAGGCGATGGATGTCAGGCCTGCGCCAAAAAGACATTCCGGCGCAAATCGCCACGTGTCGTCAAAGAAAAATTCCCCTGTCATCCATATGCCGTTTGCGGCAATCCAGAACAGCACCGCAACGGCATGGAAAATCTCATGCATATCCTTGTGCGCCTGCCACACTAAATATGCTTGTACCGCCAGCGTAGGAATAATAAAGGCCATCCCTATAAAGCGCCATTCATGGCACCAAGCGTTATCCTTCATCAACCATAAGAAGATGTGCAGGTTTTCAATCTCTCGCTGCGTCTTAAACAATTTCATATCTTTATAAGCTTAGCTGCCCACTTCATACCGTCAGGCATTCCCTGCCGCCATTGGCAAGCAATTCATGTGCGGTCTCTTCACCAAGGGCAACCGCGCCTTCAGCAAGCCCCGTCCGCATTGTCCTTACATACCGTGTCCCATCTTTACGTGCAACCAGCGCATCCAACGTTAAATTCCCTTGTTCAAATCGTGCATACCCCGCAATCGGAGTGCGGCAGGAGCCGTCAAGCACCGCAAGCATGCTGCGCTCCGCAATCCCAGCAGCATAGGTCGGATAATGGTTCACGGCCTGCAGCATATCACGCAGCAGATGATGCTCCTGCCGGCACTCGATAGCCAGGATTCCCTGCCCCACCGCCGGGATAAAATAATGGCTGTCAAACACTTCCGTAGCCTTGTGCTCTAGCCCCAGACGCTTGAGGCCCGCCAGCGCCAGCAATGTGGCGTCACATTTATTGCTTTCCAGTTTTGCAAGGCGTGTGGCGACATTGCCCCGCATCGGTTCTATGATAAGATCGGGACGCAGAATTTTCATTTGCGCGGCACGACGCAGCGACGACGTGCCGATACGTGCTCCCCTCTCCAGCCCGCCAAGGGTATGTGCCTGTGGAGCGATTAACACATCGCGTGGATCTTCCCGCTCCAGCATGGCCGCTATGATGAGACCAGGCCGCAAAGTGGTTTCCATATCCTTGAGTGAGTGTACGGCAATGTCAATCCTGCCGCTCAGCAACCCTTCCTCCAGCTCTTTGGTAAACAGTCCCTTGCCTCCGATTTCGGTCAGCGACATATTGACATTCTCATCGCCGGTCGTGTTCATCGGCACAATCTCAATGGTGATACCGGCAAACGCCGCTAGCAGTTTCTGCTTCACGATTTCCGCCTGGGCAAGCGCGAGGGGGCTTTTACGGGTCGCCATGCATATGAGGGAAAGATGAGTCTTCATAGGTTATGCAAACTGCTTTGCCAGCTTCAGGCTCTGCCCCTGATAATGCGAGTTCATGTCCTGCCCGTACAGTCTTTCGGGACGCGCGGCCATACGTTCGTAACGCAGCCAGCCCACCGTTTGCCCGTGCTCCAACAGGAATGGCACTTCATGCGAACGCACTTCAAGCACAGCGCGGCTGCTGCCTGCCTTGCCCGTAGCGGGGTCCCAGCCAAACCCCGGATCGCAGAAGCCCGCGTAATGCACCCGGAATTCCCCTGCCCTGGTATCATAAGGCACCATCTCAGCAGCATAATCCGGCGGCACTGCAACCGCCTCCTTGGTCATGAGGATATAAAACTGATCCGGATCCAGAATCAGGGAAAAATGCTTGCGGCAGTAGATTGGTTCCCAGAAATCATCCGGATCGTATCCCCGGTTTTCCAGATCAATGCGCCCGGCATTTTTACGGGCGCGATAGCCGATTAATGCCTTTTCGCTACCATTCCCCTTCAAATCCACAGTAAAACGCAACATCCCAGGCTCTTCGACAGGATATGCCCCGTTTTCCGTATGCACCGCCTGCCCTTTCTCTATCAGGCGCTTCCACTCCCCGGCGCTTACCGTTGCATTGCCGCGGCGAAACCGCAATTGGTTCAGGCGCAATCCGGTTTTTACGACAATACTGAAACTGCGCGGCGCAATCTCTATATAAAGCTGCCCTGCATAGCCTTTTTCCATCTGGTCAAAAATAGTGCTGCCATCGGCAATCAGACGGGTGAGTATATCCAGCCTGCCGGTCGAGCTTTTAGGATTGGCAAAGGCGGCAATATCACTATCCAGCGCCAGCGATTCAAGCAGCGGGATGACATATACCCGGCCTTTCTCAAGTACTGCCCCATTCGCGATGTCAATCTTGAATTTGTCAAAATCAGGATCCACCAGTTTCATTTTTTCCATGACCGTTATTCCGCGTCCGGGGAGAAAACTGGTGTTCACCGGATACGCATATTGCCCAAGGCGCAGGTCAATACTGGCAGGCTGCACCTGATCGGCATCCATGGCACGTGACGCATTAATTGCGCCGTTATGCAACATCTGCGTGATAGCCTGACAGGGAAGTATGCCGTTATGCATTACGAAGCCGCTTTCAAGGCAAAATACACAATCACGGCCAGTATGGGAGTAGCAAACATATATCCGTCCAGGCGATCAATCACTCCGCCGTGGCCGGGGATGAGCGAGCCGGAATCCTTTACCCCCGCCCGGCGTTTTACCCAGGATTTGAACAAATCCCCCCCCTGCGCAATCAGCGCTATCACCGGGCTTACCAGCAGCACCAGGACAAATGCTTTGGGAAGGTTGATATAAGGAGCGAAACACATACCAGTAAGGGTCGCAGCCAGCACGCCACCGGCCAGCCCTTCCCAGGTTTTTTTCGGACTGATCGCAGGGGCAAGTGCAAATGTTCCAAACCGCTTGCCGGAGAAATAGGCACCTATGTCCGTGGCGGAAATAATGGCAGCCAGCCCAAAAACCAGTTTGAAGCCCAGGAGAGGATCGCTCGCTGGTTCCAGGCTGCGCAGCCAGAGCACACAAGCCGACGGCAGGATAACATAGATATATCCCGTAATGCGAAAAACCGGTTTCTGCTCGGCCACCAGTACTTGCCATTCGTTTATCATGAGGATTGCGGCATAGATAACCAAAGCCGAGAACACTATTCCGCCCAGTGATACGCAGACGGCAGCCAACACCAGCAGCACCAGCGCGGAAATGACGCGGGGCTTCAGATCTTCCCATTCGGACTCACTCGCTTCTGGTTCCATAGCGCCTCTCACGGTTGGAGTATTCGGCAATCGCTTCCTGCAGGTGCTTAGGAGTAAAATCCGGCCAGAGCACGCTGGTAAAATATAGCTCCGTATAAGCGGATTGCCAGAGAAGAAAATTGCTCAAACGCTGTTCCCCGGCAGTACGTATGAGCAGATCGGGGTCCGGTATGGCATGTGTATACAGCAGGGAAGAAATGAAACTTTCATCAATAGTATCCGGGGCAATCCTGCCCGAAGCAGATAGCTCGGCGACTTTGCGCATGGCCTGAATAATCTCCTGCCGCGCGCCATAGCTCAAGGCGACAATGAGATTGAATTTCTTATTATCCTTCGTCAGCGCTTCCGCGCCTTCGATCTGCGCGCGGATATCCGGCGCCAGTTTGCTCAAATCCCCAATGACCTTCAGCTGTATGCCTCCCCTGTGCAGGGCGGCAATTTCCTTATCTAGAAACGTACGCAATAATTCCATCAGATCACTGATTTCCACTATCGGACGTTTCCAGTTCTCGGAAGAAAAAGCATAGATGGTAAGGTAACGGCTCCCCGCCTTCATGCACGCATCAAGCGCGCTGCGTAACGCTTCCGCGCCTTTTTTGTGTCCCATGATCCGTGGCAGGCCGCGTGCTTTGGCCCAACGGCCATTGCCATCCATGATAATGGCAACGTGAGTGGGGATGTTTGAGATGGAATCTGGCATAGTTGCAAGTTGCAGGTTGCAAGTAAAAAGTGAAATTTTCTTAATGCGGATACTGAAATATAACCTGCAACTTGTAACTTGCAACCTGCAACTCGGCTATCCCGGCATTATTTCCTTTTCTTTGGCGGCCAGACTCTCATCGATTTTTTTGATAAACTCGTCGGTGAGCTTCTGGATTTCGTCTGATTTATGGTGGTGCTCGTCTTTGGAAACATCACCATCCTTTTCCATTTTCTTATAATGCTCCATGCCATCCCGGCGGATATTGCGCACCGCAACCTTGGCGCTCTCCGCATATTTCCCGGCAATTTTTATCAACTCCGCCCGGCGCTCCTGAGAAAGCTCGGGAATAGGCACGCGCACTATCTGACCATCCGGCGCCGGATTAAGCCCCAGATTCGCCGTGCTTATCGCTTTCTCCACCGCTTTCACCATCCCTTTGTCCCATACCTGCACGGTGAGCAGGCGCGGCTCCGGCACATTGATGCTTGCCACCTGGTTCAGATGCATCATGCTGCCATAGGCCTCCACCATCACCGCATCCAGCAGGTTGGCAGAAGCACGCCCAGTGCGCAGGCCTGAAAAATCATGCATCAATGTCTTAAGCGCACCATCCATGCGTTTGCGCAACCCTGCTATGTCGTTATCACTCATGGTATTACCCTCCTGTTTTTATCACTGTAAATTTGCCTTCGCCGCAGACCACACGCGAGAATTCCCCCGCCTTATGGATGGAAAACACGATAATCGGTATATTGTTTTCTCGCGCCAGCGCTATGGCCGAGGCATCCATAACCTTGAGATCGTTCTTCAGCACCTTGCTGTAGCTGAGGCTTTCATAACGTTCGGCATTTTTATCTTTCTTCGGATCCGCCGAATACACGCCGTCTACCTGTGTGCCTTTGAAGATTGCATCGCATCCCATCTCCGCAGCACGCAGCGTGGCGGTGGTATCGGTAGTGAAGAACGGATTGCCAGTGCCCGCAGCAAAAATCACTACCCTGCCATGCTCCATATGGCGGATGGCGCGGCGACGGATATAGGGCTCACAGACTTCCATCATCTGGATGGCGGACAGCACCCGCGTCTCGACCTCGATCTTTTCGAGTTCATTCTGCAGGGCAAGCGCATTGAGCACCGTGGCAAGCATTCCCATATAATCGGCGCTTGCCCGCTCCATGCCATGTTCCGCGCCGGACATGCCGCGATAGATATTCCCCCCGCCTACTACCAGGCATACTTCAGTTCCCATCGCCGTCACGGCTTTCACGTCGGCGCATATACGCTGGATCGTCTCCTGATCATGGCCATAACTCTGCTTGCCCATCAGGGCTTCCCCGGAAATTTTAAGCAGCACTTTACGGTATATTGGTTTTTTCATAATCTGTTGTCCGTTGTTTATGAACTGTATAATCGAGCAACCGCCCACGGGCAACTAAATTACTTTAGGCAATTTTATATGCTCTTTTTGATTATTTGGTGATGTAGATCTATGGAGACAACGGTTAAGATTCTATTACCCGTTTCCTAACTGACTGCGGCGTAGACAGAGGTACAGGCTCATCGCCTGTAACCTCTCGTGGCTCCCAATTCCAATGATTCCCGTATTTTTTCATTGCCGCTTCGAATAACGGCGGCACCTCGGTCTCTTTTGTATTACGAATTACAGGCTTTTCGACTATCGATTCTATCCTCTTCACTAATGCAACCCTTTCTGGCGAACCTTCAAGATAACCTGCTAATGTCATAGAATAAGAGAGAAAAGAATTTTCCTCTGCAGGGCCTTCTGTGAACTTTATTCCAACGTGTTCTGCAGCAGATAGCATCTTGTCAAGTATCACTTTTCTATCAGCCTCTAACAACATTTTGCTATCGCCTTGATAAAACGTCGAATACATATTATCAAACAACATCATAATTAAATCACATGGCTCGTTTTTATTGGTAGTGCCTACCGGGGAATTAATATCAACAAGGTTAAATTTTTTTGCTTCCATATCCATTAAAAGATTATTGGATTTTGATGGATCAATAAGTTTCTCAATAGAATTAAGAAACTGTAGATCATAGAGTAATTCCACATATGCGCTCATAGGCATATTAGCTGCATTTCTAGTAGTCTGTTCATATATAATATCGTTTTCTTCCTGGGTATAGTTGCCTTGCAGATGCCGAGGAGTACCTCCGACAGCTATACCTTTTTGAAATTTTAATAAGGCTACTCCATAACCATATTCTGCCACTGCCTGACCAAAATTCTTTCCTTGATACTCATCTTCAATAATCTTTGGTTCACTAAGAGTTAGTGCATTTACTTTTACTCTATGCAGCACCCCCACAACATAATCTGAATTTCCATTAATTCTATAGACGGATATATTGCCTCCTTGAGCCATCAAATTATTCGGCACTATCGATTGTATAAGTTCATTTGCTGTTGGAAAATCGTCGCTCATGAGCTACACTACCCTTCTAATTACAGCTTCAAGTACCAAGTAGGTTAGAGTATAAGTATTAATTTTTTGCGACGACATTAATCATACCAACGCGAAACGTTTTATTTCAATAAAATATTGGTGACTTCCCGAAGCTGCGTACGCGCGCGCAGCAGGTAAAATCCCTGTACAGCGAGATGGTTAGGCATGAACTGGTTTGACGGCGCGCCGTTGAATACGAAAAAATGCCGGATTTTAGCGCCCTCATGCAGGCTTTCCAGCATATTATCCCAGGTATTTCCCAGCTGTTTCTCCGCAATGAGATCGGCAAAGTCCCGTTTCAGCTCGCGCAGAAGCAGGTAATCCGCATACATGCGTCCCTTGATGGCATAGAAAATACCCGCTGCGTCCGTGTCGATAACATTTCCTGAATAATCGCGTATATGGTTGTCAATGATGGCGGAGGACGATCCCATATCGGTCGCAATGCGTTCAAGCGCTTCCATCAGATTATCCGAGCGGCGATCAAACACCGCCTGGCCTTTGGATAATCGGTCGTTATATTTGCCAAGCAGGTTCATGGCGCTGATATACTGCTCTTCCGAAGGGGTGGTGGGCAATAACGAAGTGGAGAAATCAAAAATCCAGACATTGGGGGAATATTTCAGCAGCCCTGCTGTCTTTTCCAGATCCGGATCAATCTGGCTGGATCCGCGGGCGCGTCCAATCTGATCGGAAAGCTCAACGGCAAAACGCGATAACGAAGCGATAATACCACGCTGGAAAGCCGGCATCCGTACCAGCAGGTGCGAGGGATAGAAGAATGGATCGTTGGGAACCCAGTGATGCTGTTTGACTTCACGGTTTATCAACGCTTCCGCCATGGCAACCGTATGGCTGCCCGCGGGAACATCAAACGGGGCACTGGCGGTAAAATCGGTATCGTCATCAATCCGGTTGATGAGAAGCATGCCAATCGGATAATAAAGTAGCAGGAATACGAGTGCCGCAACGCCAAAATAGAGGAAAATGGTACGAGGAAATTGCCGGATTCTGGCAAAGAGTGCCTTGAAGGGGTCCATAAGGGCCTTTATGCTGATTTCAGTATTTATAACCTTAATACACCCTTGTAATGCAATGCAAATACTTTCCATGAGGAACAACCTAATCAGGACTTTTAACGGGTCCCCGCTTCCAGTCAGTAAGCCACCATACGCTCATGGTCATCCATAGCCCTACATTGACGTACATTAATGTAATCACCCAGGGATTCTGGATGGCAAGATGCAGGAAACCCACCGATGCCGCCAGGGCAACGCCGGAGACCGCTACGGTCACCACTATCCTCTGCCACTGACCGCGGCGATTGAATTCCCCGCCCAGCAATATGGATACAGCCAGCATGGCCAGTGCCATCGGGAACAGCGGCCAGCTCAGGCGGTTATGTCCCTCTGCCATGAAGCGTGATGCTTCCAGTCCGGTCATATTTTCGGGAAACAATAAATCGCCCAAGAACATTTCCTCCGGCTGGCTGGGCCGTGCATTCTCCCCTGCCGTATAAAAACTGATGTCCAGCGTATATTCATCGAAATTGAGGAAAGACAGCTTACCATCCTGGATTTCCTGCCGGTTGCCGTTATGCATGATGAAGCGCGGTCCCTGCGGCGACTGGATGAGCTTGCCCTCTTCCGCCATCATGGTCACCGGCGGTTTTTTGGAATCGCGGCTGTCATGCACAATGATGCCATGCAGCGTGCCGTTCTTATCATGATCGCGGATATAGACCGTCAGACCGTCCACCGGGCTGTTGAATACCCCTTCCTGCAGCAATAGCGAGGCATAATTGTCGCGCAGGAACGACTGCATGTTTTTAAACTCGTGATAGCTCACCGGCAGGATGTAAAGCGAGATGGCATAGGCAATGAGCGTAGCGGCAAGCCCCACCTGCATCGCCGGCATGGCCACCTGGAAACGGCTCAGGCCAGCGCCCGATAATACCAGGAGTTCGCTGTCCATCATCAGGCGGTAATATACGTAGAGCACCGCGCACAGCATCGCAAACGGCAACACGAACAACATGAGTGACGGCACAAGGAGCATGGTAAGCTCCAGAAAGCTCACGAAGGATATGCCGCGGTTGACGATAAAATCAATAAAGCGGAGCGCTTGCGTAAGCCAGATGATGCTGGTAAGGCTTATGGTTATAAGCAGTGCGGCCTGCCCTAAATGCTTGGCAATATAACTATTATAACGATACATAAGGATATGCTATGATAACCATTTCTTTCCATGAACATACGACTTCCGCCCCCAATGCAAAAGCAAAATCTTCGTTTGATAGCCTTGTTGTCCTGGCCGCAGAAGATGGCAAACTGCTTCCCTCCGCCGCCGCGCTGGATAAGCAAACAAACGGCGCTTTGAAAACTACCGTTTCCTCCGGCAGATTCACTGGCAAGAAGGGACAGGCTATTTCCATTGTTGCGCCGCACGGGCTGGGCATAGCACGCTTGGTACTGCTCGGTATCGGCAAAGAGAAGGATTTCGACGCGTTAGCGGCGCAATCGGCAGGCGGAAAACTGGCAGCATACCTGAATACCAACGGCGCCAAGAAGGCAAAAATTATTGTGGACAGCCCTTCCGGCGGAAAGACTTCCGCAGACGCGCTGGCCGCCAATATCGCCTATGGTGCAAAGCTCCGCAGCTATAGGTTTGATAAATACCACACCACCAAAAAGCCTGAGGATAAGCCAACGCTTGCCACCTTGGAACTCGAAGTGAAGGATGCCAAAGGCGCAGGTAAGCAGTATGACGTGCTTGAAAAGCTTGTAAACGGAATATTCTTCACCCGCGATATCGTCAGCGAACCGGCAAACATCATTTACCCCGAAAGCCTAGCGACAAAATGCAAAGAGCTTTCTGAACTGGGTGTAACAGTAGAAGTGCTGGGCGTCGCTCAGATGGAGAAGCTTGGCATGGGATCGCTTTTGGGCGTCGGCCAGGGAAGCAGCAGGGAATCCAAGCTCGTAGTCATGCAGTGGAAAGGCGGCAGCAAGTCAGATGCACCGCTGGCGTTTGTCGGCAAGGGCGTGACGTTCGACACGGGCGGCATCAGCATCAAGCCTGCGTCGAATATGCACGAGATGAAATATGACATGGCGGGCGCGGGCGCGGTTATCGGACTTATCAAAGCCCTTGCCGGACGCAAGGCAAAAGTCAATGCCGTGGGCGTGGTAGGCCTGGTAGAAAATATGCCGGACGGCAATGCGCAGCGTCCCGGCGACGTGGTCACTTCCATGTCCGGCCAGACCATCGAAGTGCTCAACACTGATGCTGAAGGCCGCCTCGTGCTAGCCGATGCGCTCTGGTACACGCAAGATCGTTTCAAGCCTGCATTCATAATTGATCTTGCAACCCTTACCGGAGCGATAGTAGTTGCGCTCGGCACCAGCCGAGCGGGGTTGTTTTCCAATAACGACACGCTTTCCGAACAACTCTTCAAAGCCGGGAAGCACGCAGACGAGGAAGTCTGGCGCCTGCCGCTGGGAGAGGTATATGATAA
>JABDGA010000014.1:26488-31443 GCA_013286285.1 Alphaproteobacteria bacterium
GCCTGGGCGCATAGCGATCTCGACACGGTTCCCAAAGGCGCAACTGCCTTCGGCATTAAGTTACTGAACCAATTGGTAAGTGAGTTTTACGAATAGAGGAAGCCAAAAAATCTCTCGTCGTCCCGCGGCTTTGGCCGCGGGACCTCAGGCAACATGACACTTGTCCTAAGATACCGCAGTCTTTGCCGTAGTATAATGAAAGGGAAAGTGGAAGTAAAAACGAACCATACAACAACGCCCCATCGGAAGGCATTTAAGAAGGAAGCAACAAAATCCGCCGATTCTTGGAAGTCTAGTGCCCGGCAGTCGCCACCGCAATATCCGGTGCATCGACACGTTTCATGCCGACTACATGGTAACCGGAATCTACATGCAATACTTCACCGCTGGTCCCCTGCCCCAGATCGGAGAGCAGATAGAGCGCTGCGCCGCCGACATCGGCAAGGGTCGTATTACGTTGCAGGGGAGCATTCAGTTCATTCCATCTCAATATATAGCGGAAATCGCCGATGCCTGATGCAGCAAGGGTTTTGACCGGCCCGGCAGAAATCGCGTTCACGCGGATATTGCTGCCGCCCAAATCAACCGCCAGGTAACGCACGCTTGCTTCCAGGGCCGCTTTAGCGACCCCCATGACATTATAGTGCGGCATGACACGCTCAGCACCGTAATAGGTCAGCGTCAACAGACTGCCGCCATTCGCCATAAGCGGATAGGCCCGTTTGGCAATAGCCGTAAAAGAGTAGCAGGAAATATTCATGGTCATGGCGAAATTGGCGGGTGAGGTATCCACATACTTCCCCCGAAGCTCGTTTTTATCCGAAAAGCCAATGGCATGCACCACAAAATCCAAACTTCCCCATACTTTTTTCAGAGTATCAAATACGACATCTATCGACGCTTCATTGCTGACATCACATGGCATGACTAGGCTTGAGCCAATGCTGCCTGCCAGCGGACGCACTCGTTTTTCCAGCGCATCCCCTTGAAAAGTAAAGGCCAGTTCCGCTCCTTGCGCTGCCACATAACGTGATATCCCCCAGGCCAGCGATTTATCGTTCGCCACTCCCATAATCAGCCCCCGCTTGCCTTTCATCAGGGTTCCGGCGGGAATAATGCTCTCTTTTTCTTCATTCATGCGACTATACTCACTTGGACCATTTTCACTGCACTGAAAATGGTTGGTTACGCTCGGCTAATGCGGCGCAAACCCGCCATTTAAGGGGGCGGGTTTATATGCTCAGCTGTTATTAAAATAATACAGCTGAGCATAAGCCTTGTATTAAAATCGGCATTCATTTAAAAACGCCACTGGCTTATGTCAAGCATATAGAATATCATCGGACCTACATGAACAATGAATATTATATCATAACCGAGTCAGGCGCTACCGGCCCCTACGATCTCGTTGCCTTGGTTGTGAAAGTGCGCAACGGCTCACTACCTCCTGACATGTACATCCAGTGCGGCGATACGCCCGAAGCAAAACCTGCAAGGGAATGGGTGGAACTGCAGGAGTTTTTTGCTGCTCCATCCGACAACACCAATAAGAAGATGGCGTATCAGAAGAATGCCAGGAAACTGTATTTATCTGAAGCACTGAAAACCGGCCTCAATTTTCTACAGCAGAATCAGGTATCGGCTGTGCTTTCCGGCTGTTTTCTCCTTGCGGCGCTTTTCGTTGCCTGGCTTATTAATTGCATTCTGCCGGATGATAAGCAAATCGCATTTTTTGTCATCGTGTTGATATTCCTGCACCTCCTGTTTTCTTGTTATATGTTTATGATATTGCGTATGGTGCGGGGACAGCCAATTAATTTTCCCTACACGTTCAAAAAAATTGGCGCAGAGCTGTTTAAGATGTTTCTGGCATCGGGCTTTATTTCTTTTCCCTTCATTGTAGGGCTTATATTATTCACTAACTTTCAGGATAGGCTGTTTGTTTCGGTTATCGGCTTGCTCATTGCCATCATTCCCGGCCTTTATACGCTGACGGTCTATTCGTTCGCGCCTTTGCTGATTATCGAGCAGGGCTGCGGCGTATGGGAAGCAATGCATCTGAGCCGGGGCGCGGTTCTTAAAAGCGGGTTTGATAATTTCGGCGTTTATTTTTCTTTGAATGCGATAAATTTTATCGCCGGAGTGCTGGTACTGTTCCCTATGGTGATTACACTGCCGGTGACTATCGGCGCGCTGACGGACTCCTATGATGAACTGTTTTCCTAGGCCGTGTTGATACGGGATCGCCATGACAGCAGCACAGCAGAGTATAACAATTGACAGAGAAATGACGCAACGTGTAACGGGTGGCGTTTTTCCTGGGAGTGCCGTTGCAAAAACAAATAGAGCTTCGCCTCGCACAGTGAGCATATTCGGCTCCACCGGCTCTGTCGGTGAGAGTGCCGTCAGGCTGATTGAGCTGCATCGCAGTGATTTTGAAGTGACCGCTATCAGCGCTAATCATAACGTGGAAAAATTAGCTGCCCAGGCACTGCGACTGCAGTGCAAACGCGCGATCATCGGCAATGAAACACTCTATAACGATCTGAAAGCCGCATTATCAGGCTCCGGCATAGAGGCGGCCGCAGGCCACGCAGCGGTGACGGAGGCTGCGGATATGCCCTCCGATATCGTCATTGCCGCTATCGTTGGCGCAGCAGGCCTGATGTCTACCCTTGCCGCCATCCGGCGCGGGGCGGCGGTTGCCTTTGCCAACAAGGAATGCCTCGTCTGTGCCGGTGATATCATGATGCGTGAAGTACAGGCGCATGGTGCGACTTTGTTACCGGTGGATTCCGAGCATAGCGCGATTTTTCAGGTATTTGACTTTGCCCATCCTGAAACGGTAGAAAAAATTATCATCACCGCCTCCGGTGGGCCATTCCGCGAATATACGCGTGAGCAGATACAGCAGGTGACTGTGGAGGAGGCGCTGCGCCATCCGACCTGGAATATGGGTGCGAAAATCTCCGTGGATTCCGCAACGATGATGAATAAAGGGCTTGAGATTATTGAAGCCAAGCATTTGTTCCCGGTGGTGGAGGAACAGATCGAGGTGCTGGTGCATCCCGAATCCATTATTCACAGCATGGTTTCCTATATTGACGGCTCAGTGCTTGCTCAACTTGGCACCCCCGATATGAGCACTCCGATCGCCTACGCGCTGGCGTGGCCCGAGCGGATAAAAACCCCAGTGCAAAAATTGGATCTCGCAAAAACCGGCAGGATGACGTTCTTTGCACCCGACACAGAGCGCTTTCCTGCCCTGCCCCTTTGCCGCGCCGCGCTGCGTGAGGGCGGCAGCAAGCCTGCCGTGCTCAATGCCGCCAATGAAGTGGCCGTTGCGCGTTTCTTGAAAAAAGAGATAGCATTTCCTGATATTATACGCATCATTGAAACGACCCTTGAAAAAATGCCGTCCATAAAGCTGCACACGATAGATGACGTGCTGGAGGTGGACGCCCAAACCAGGAAGGTAGCGGAAACATGCATCATATAATCGGGCTATTATTTACAACAGCTTCCTTCATTGTCGTTATCTCGGTGCTGGTGTTTGTCCATGAATTCGGACATTACATCATCGCCAAATGGGCGGGGGTAAAAATTGAGGTGTTTTCCATCGGCTTCGGGCAGGAAATCCGCGGATGGACGGACAAATCCGGCACGCGCTGGAAAATCGGCGCCCTGCCACTTGGCGGCTATGTCAAGATGTATGGAGACGCATCGGAAGCCAGCACTCCCTTATCCGCAATTGATGCATTGCCGGAAGACGAAAAGAAAAAAACCTTTTACCATAAATCGCTGCCTAAGAAAGCCGCCATTGTCGTCGCTGGCCCGCTGGCTAATTTTCTGCTGACGATTTTTATCTTCACCATTTTCATCACTCTGGACGGGCTGCCATCCACAGAACCCATCGTGGGGGAAATAGTGAAAGGCTCGGCAGCGGAAGCCGCAGGGCTTTTGCCGGATGACCGTATACTTGCTGTAGATAATCAGACCGTGGAAACGTTCAATGATATTCCCCGCATTATCCTTACCAACCTTGGTACTCCGGTGACATTAAAACTGCAGCGCACCGGACAGGAACTGCGCGTCACCCTGACGCCCAAAATGGTCACAGACAAAGATCAACTGGGTAATCCCTATACCCATCCCCTGATTGGCATCTCAAGCAAGAAAATTAAAATCGAAGAAGTCGGGCTGCTGCGCGCCATAGGGGAATCTATCCTGCGGACCTACCACTTCTGCACCGTAAACCTGGAGGCCATATGGCAGATAGCCACCGGGCATAGAAGCTTTTCGGGTAGCATCACCGGCCCGATAGGCATGGCGAGAATGTCCGGCCAGGCGGCAGAAAAAGGCCCGGCCACCCTGTTTATTTTCATGGCGAATATTTCCGCCAGCCTCGGCCTCGTGAACTTGTTTCCAATCCTGCCGCTTGACGGCGGCCATCTCTTCTATTACGCGCTCGAAGCGGTTCGCGGCAGGCCGCTTGCGCGAAATTTCCAGGAATACGGGTTCCGCATCGGCACGGCGCTGATTGTCATACTCATGGCCTCGGCGATTTTAAGCGATATCCATAAATGGCTGCTGACGCTGGCCCATGGATAGTTCAACTGTATGCCCTCTTGAATAGTACGGGATAGCACCCTACATAACAGTTATATCATCACTGAAGGACATAGTCGTAATTTTCATGAGCAATCTTGACACCACTGAACTCACACCACGTGAAATTGTTACCGAACTCGATCGTTTTATTGTTGGCCAGAACGACGCCAAGCGCGCCGTGGCGATTGCATTGCGCAACCGGTGGCGCAGGCAGCAGGTTACTGGCCCGCTGCGCGAGGAAATAACGCCCAAGAATATCCTGATGATCGGTCATACGGGCGTTGGCAAGACCGAGATCGCTCGCCGCCTTGCAAAACTTGCCAAAGCCCCCTTCCTGAAAGTGG
>JABDGA010000015.1:0-20757 GCA_013286285.1 Alphaproteobacteria bacterium
CGGCAACGTGCCGGAAAAATATACCAGATTGCCGGAGATAACATACGGCACATAATTGGCGGCAGGCATGCTGACAACCGGCAGCGTAAACCCCAGGGAAGAAATTTTTGCGTCTACGGACATACTATTTCCTTAAAACTGTTGAGAAGGATACCATAAAATAAAGTCATCTTCCTTGCAAGCCGAGTTATGTCACCTTCCGCAATATCTCCAGTAGCAGCCCAGGCTGCGCCTCCGTATTTGCGATTATATGGTTAATCTCCTGCGCTTCCCTGCGGTGAGTGATAGCATGGGCTGCCGCAACAAAGGAACGGAAAACCGCCTGCCCGTTTTCATTCACCAGACTAGGCAGCCCGCCCTGTTCGCCGATATTTACGTCAATTAACGCCTCTATCGCCGGATAATGGTCCTGCGCAAGACGGATAAGCGCCGCCTGCACCGTTGCCGCATTGTCAAAAAGCGAGACGTAGCCATCCCTTTTCGGCTTCCTGATCCGTGAAACCCGGCCAATAAAAAAAGACAGCAGCCCGGAAAGCGCATATTCCAGCGCCGGTATGGCATTGAAATGCAAGGGCCGGTTATCTTTTTTTATAAGATATTGATTCTTATCCGGTGCATAACAAATATCCCTGACCGGAATCCAACCGGCTTCACATACTTCATTCTCACCCGGTGCAAGCGCAGGTGCATGTTCAAGCATGCCAAGCCACGCAAAATAGAGTTGATCCGTGTTGTAAAGCCGCTCACCGCCGCTACCCAGCGAAATCGTATCTATGGATCTGGCCATCTTAATGATCGCATCAGGATAAGCCGCCAGATCCAGCCCAGATTCTTCGCGCACCTCGCGTATGAAGGTAGAACGGCTGCTTAAATCCATATGCTCAGGCCAGTGGGCACGATGGCGGGCAAGCAGGCTGCGCACATAATTCACATCCGTTAACCGCCCTACTGCGTTGTTCCAGCCTTCACGCGATACCAGCCGCCGGAATTCCTCATAGATAAGAAACTGGATCGCCCGTGCATCCGGCAAGGCAAGTGTCTCGATGACTCTGGCATCTCCTTGGCGATCTTCACTATTGATATGCACGCCGATGGTGGCTTCTTCTGCCTTATTGCGTGCGCTTTCCGAGACACGCTCACTGTAAACAGACGACGTATTGGACGGCATGACCTCCATATAGCCCGCCGGATACAGCCATTGATGGCTATCCTTGATGCGGCGTAACAGCAACACGAAAAGCTCGCCGGTTCTTGCATCCATGTAGAAACACGGACCCGATGCGCTCATACTCGGACGGACGAACGGATAGACCGCATATTTATTACGGGTAAGGGTTGGCCGTTTTGAAAGCAATGCTGCAATCTGCGTTACTGCTTCGGGTGATACCAGCAGTGGCGACTGCACCATGCCGCCATCCATCACGATGCCGGAACTGTTGAGAAGCTCGGTAATCGCCGTTGAAAGCGCCTGGCGGCGTTGCGCTGACGGAAGTTCTGCAAGCCTATTGCGGATCGTTTCCAGAATAGCTTCCGACACGTCTTTCATCCTAGGCGCTCTTGCGCAGTTTCAGCGTATCGTGATCGATATGTTGACGCCACCAGTCAAGCGTGCGTTTGATGCCATCATCCAACCCCACTTTCGGCTCCCATCCCAGTTCGCGCTTTGCAAGACCGCAATCGAGGAACAGGCTGGTCTTGATGGTCGGCTGGGACAGGTCATGCTCAATCACCAGCTTCTTGCCCGATGCCGCCACAATCCTGTTCACCAGTTCCCTGATCGAAACCGCCTTACCAAGACCGCAATTATAGAGCCGGTATTTTTCCGGCTGCTTGTGTATCGCAAGCTCGACAAACCGCGTGAGATCATCCGCATGCAGCAAATCGCGCTCTTCCTCACCCGTTCCCCAGACGATGACCTTATCCTTCGCCGTCATCACCTTGGTAACTGTCGCGCCGAATACATGGCTACGCTCCAGATCAAACTTGTCATACTCGCCGTAAATATTGGAATGGCGGATAGCAGTGAATTTCGTCTCGCCGATGCGCGAGAAAAACTCGCACATTTTCTCGATATAGATTTTGGTATTACCCACTCCGAAATAACGCGGATGCAAGGGTGTATTAGCATCGAAGTCGCTTTCCTTCAGTGCCTTTTCCGAGGACGGGTACATCACCGTGCAGCTAAAAAACAGGACATGTTTCACCTTCCGCTCAAATGCAGAACGGAACAGATAGGAGTTCATCACCGCATTGTCAGTCACATGGATATAGGGACGTGTCACGATATCCTTCGCGCCGGAAGTCGTGGCCGCCGCCTGCACGATAATATCCACGCCATCCAGCAACGCATTCACCGCCTCCAGGTCACGCAAGTCAGCCTTGTGCCAGGTGACGCCCTTGCGGGCAAACTCAGGACGGCTAAAGCGCACCGCATGCACATCATACTCGCTCTTGCCCGCAAAATATTCGACCATGTTACGGCCCACAAACCCGGTTGCACCGCAAATCAGTAATTTTTGTTTCATAGTGTTCTCTCACTAAAATATTTCTTTAGCCCACGGCAACTCAAAATAACCTATATTTTTTGAAACCACTCAGGCTCTATTGTTATCTTTTCATCTTCAATCTTTTCAGTTTTTACTCCAAAATTTAACCGCTTTAAAAGCTCACAGAATTCATCGCCGTCAATCAAGTCTATAGCAGATACACCATCACGGGTCGCTTCTTTACGCGCTTCGGAAGTATAAAGACCCTGTGGTGATAATAAGCCCTTTATCAGAACGGCCTGCCATAGCGCCTCGAAAATCACGCACTGCACCGGCGCCTACGCTTCCCTTATAGCGCTTACATTGAAAAAACACCTGAAAGGAAAGCAAATTGATGCGCAATACCCCTATACCATCAATTCCGCCATCCCCACTCTTACCCGTAACCTGTACTTTTATAAAACCAGATTCACGTAAAACTCTCTGGCTAAGCCGTTCGAAAGCACTTGGTTCAATCTTGATAATTGTTGACAAAAGTTGAGTTTTCCAGTTGCTGGCGAATTCTTCTTCCATTTCATCTTCAGCACCCATGCCTGAAACAGATAAAACATGTTCTGCTTGTCGACTTTTATTCAACCGGTATTCGCGAACATTTTGTTTACTCCTGTCAAGAATTTCTTCCAGACTTCGCTTTTCTCCTAAATCTGTAAGCGACCATATCCCACTCCCGCTATTATTAATAGCCCCGGCTTTCTTGAGATATGTACGTGCCCAGCACGCCCTATATTCCAATTCAGAACGACGGCCACCTAAATGAGGAACTTTTTGTATTTCTTCAGAATACTTTTCTAATTCAATTATCTTATCAAATATTTCTTCGATGGTACCAGAACCTCCCAATACTTTAAGCGCATTCAGTGTAGGTCCCATCAAATCTATATGGGTCGGCACTTTTTTATATATCTCATTATTCATACTTTATTTACCCTAAATATCCGCATACACCTTCTTCTCCGCCTTAGCGCCCGGATGAGTGACGGCGCCTTTTTCGGCAGGACCGACGATTTGCGCATATTTCCAGAGCGTGCCAGAGGCATAGTCTGTCTCGCGCGATTTCCAAGCCGCTTTGCGCTTAGCCAGTTCAGCATCGGAGAGTTCTACGTCCAACGTGCCTTTGACAGCGTCAATGGTGATGATGTCGCCGTTCTTCAGCAATCCTATCGGCCCGCCCACCGCCGCCTCCGGCCCGACATGGCCGACACAGAAACCACGCGTGCCGCCGGAGAAACGGCCATCGGTAATGAGCGCTACCTTTTCCCCTGCCCCTTGCCCGTAAAGCGCCGCAGTCGTGGAAAGCATCTCGCGCATGCCCGGCCCGCCGCGCGGTCCTTCATAGCGAATGATGATTACATCGCCGTCTTTATAGTGGCGTTTCTCGACAGCGGCGAACGCTTCTTCTTCCGAATCGAAACACAGCGCCGTGCCCTTGAACTGCAATTGCTTCAGGCCCGCGACTTTTACAATCGCTCCTTCCGGCGCAAGATTGCCTTTCAGCGTCACTACGCCGCCCGTTGGCGACAAGGGCTTTTTGATCGGCAACACTACGTCTTGGCCAGTTGGGAATTTTATGCCTGCCAGATTCTCTCCTAAAGTTTTTCCGCTCACTGTCATGGAGTCGCCATGCAGCAATCCGGCATCCAGCAATTCCTTCATCACCACGGCAACACCACCAACCTCGTATAGATCTTTCTGCCGGTAACGCCCACCTGGACGCAGGTCAGCAAAATACGGCGTATTGTGGAAAATTCTACCGACAGCATGCAGGTCAAAATCAATCCCGGCCTCATGGGCAATCGCCGGAAGGTGCAGCGCAGCATTGGTGGAACCTCCGGTCGCGGCCACTACCATTGCCGCATTCTCCAATGACTTGAGCGTAACAATATCACGGGGACGGATTTTATTCTTAAGCAATTGCATCACCGCCTCACCGGACGCAAAACCATACGCATCACGCGATTCATAGGGCGCGGGAGCCTGGGCCGAGCCAAGCAATGCAAGCCCCAGTGCTTCGGAAACGCTTGCCATCGTATTCGCCGTGAACTGCCCCCCGCAGGACCCTCCGGAGGGACAAGCCACCTGCTCCAACTCCTCCAGATACGCTTCATCCACCTTGCCGGCAGCATACTGCCCAACCGCTTCAAACAGGTTGACCACATCCACATCATTGCCCCGGAATTTACCCGGCATGATCGAGCCGCCATAGATAAATACGGAGGGCACATTCAACCGCACCATCGCCATCATCAGTCCGGGCAATGATTTATCACATCCGGCAAGCCCAACCAATGCGTCATAGCAATGGCCACGCACCGTAAGCTCGACGGAATCGGCAATCACCTCGCGCGACACCAGCGAGGATTTCATCCCCTGATGTCCCATTGCAATGCCATCCGTCACGGTGATGGAAGTGAACTCGCGCGGCGTGCCACCCGCTGCAGCTACGCCCTTCTTTACCACCTGCGCCTGACGCGCGAGTGTAATGTTGCACGGTGCCGCTTCATTCCATGTCGTCACCACGCCAACGAACGGCTGCGCGATCTGCTTTTTGCTCAGGCCCATCGCATAATAATAAGAGCGATGCGGCGCGCGTTCCGGCCCTTCCGTCACATGGCGGCTGGGCAACGTGGATTTTCCATAAATCTTGGTCATGAGATGTTCCTTAATTCTTTATAAGGTATATTGCATAAAAGCTTACTGCCGCTTGCGCAATAATTTTTCTTCCCCCGTCAATTAATGTTGCCTTATTAGTTATTCTCCTGCTATTAAGATTTTATAAACTAGGAATAGTTATGGGGTTTTGGATGAATATGTTGCCGAAAAATGCACACAGCCGTTTAAGAAAATTTATATTTTTGGCCACCGCAGCCGTCTGCCTTACCGCAATACACTCCATCCCGCAGGCTTATGCCGATACGACGTATGTGCTGCAGCTCGGTTCCTTCGACACCAGAGAACAAGCTGAAAAAAAATGGCAGGAATTGAAGTCGCAAAATCCTAATACATTGGGTAAGCTGACACTGCATATCGCGGAAATATCGATGTCCGCGGATGATAAAATCAGCTACCGCACGCAGGCAGGTCCCGTAACTTCCCATGACGAAGCGGCCAAACTGTGCTCCAGCATTCAGGACAAGGGTGGAGAATGTTACATTATTGAGACTGCATTATTTACATCCGAACCCTCACCGCTTACCAATCCGGAATCTGCAGCCGCCAATGAAACAAAATCCGCACCGGCAGTCGCAGTAGCGCAACAAGATTTGGCCGTTCCGGAGCGCACACCGCGGCTGTTAAATGATGACGAGCGCGAGCAAAAACCTGCTCCAACTCCTTCCCCCGCCGCAAACACCGCAAAGGAAATCCCTCCGGTGGCAGTAACAGCAACTCCTGCACCGGAAGCAGCACCGACGCCGACTCCTGCTCCGATGATGGAAGCAAAAGCAGAACCAGCATCCAAATCTGAACCGGTAAAACCGGCGAAGAAATATGAAACTGCAAACCTGTCACCCGCCGAGCTTCGCAAAGCAAAAGGTGCGTATATCCCTGGGCGTCAACCCAAATTCCTGGACGAAGGAACATCTGAAACTGCTGCGGCTCCTGCGGTCCCTGTGGCTCCCGCCGCGCCGGTGGCAAGCGCTGCTCCTGCACCGGAGGCTGTACCGACTCTCGCTCCAGCACCTGTCGCGAAACCACAAGAGCAGAAGCCTGGTTTCTTCAGCCGCATTTTCAGCTCATCCCATTCTACTGCCAATGCTCCGGTTGAAAGCAATACTACCACGAATGGGAAAGTGGTCGGTAACGTGAATGTAGCGGAAGCCATACGGGTTCCCCTGACGGAGGAAAATATCAGCGAGAAACCGATCTCCCGCCCTCTCCCACGCAGCACGCCAGTAATTGAGCCTCTGCCTCAGGGTGAAAAAATATACTGGGCGCAGGTCAATTATTTTAACGACGAGGAAAGCGCGCATAATTTCTATGAAGAGTTTAATAACAGCTATCCCCTTATCTCGGATGGCATCCGGATGCGCATCACCAGGCCTTATGCATACGCCAATAAGCCAGGCCATGTCACGCTCAGGATGGGAGGCTTCTCCAATGTGGACGATGTCCATAACGTCTGCAGCCTTGCCAGCCAGCATAACCTCCATTGCGTAAGCGTGCGCGATACCGGGACAGCAATCGCATCTAACAATAGCTCACCACAGGAGCAGCATGCGGAGAATATTGCTCAGAATAACACTCCCCTGATTGTCAATACCCCGCCTGCTCCTCCAAGGTTCCTGTCGAACACCGTGGCTTCAAGGCCTGTGACTATGGCAAGCCGGAATGCATCAGGCAGTTACTGGGTACAGATCGGCACTTATGGCGCAACCTATGAAGCCTGGGATAAGTGGCAGGAAATCAAGCAAAGCCACCGGAAGATAATCGCGGGAACCGATGCGACGGTTACTACCCCGCCTGCCAGCAGCGCCGCACGCAAGCTCTTCCGTTTACGTGCAGGTCCGTTTACTACTCAGGATTTGGCATCTTCTTTCTGCAATAAGCTGATGAGAACCGGTGAGAATTGCCTGGTCGTAGGAGAATAAAATTTAGCAAAACGTACTCTAAAATAGATCTGTACATAGGGAATTCGTTTGCTATAAAGCACCTGTCTACATTCTGATGTAAGTATTTCGTATTCCGCGGTAGCTCAGTGGTAGAGCAATCGGCTGTTAACCGATCGGTCGTAGGTTCGAGCCCTACCCGCGGAGCCATTTAAGAGGCTGGAAAATTCCAGTTAATTACAACAAGGCCAGGAAATGTACTGAACAGCAAGCAGTGCAGCCATTTCTGGACATTAGCGTTCCCATATGTTTCATCATTACAGCTATTTGGAGACAAGCTAGACCATCTAACTTTCAAATTTACTAGCATAACCCTGGCTAAAATTGTTCTTGCCCGCGAAGCGGTTTCTTTCCAGCGCAACCCCTTTTTGTATGCAGGATAACGCCTGTGCATGCAGGAAAGCTTGTGCGGCAACTATATTGAATTCTTTCGCTATCGCATTTTCAGGGAAGCTCAGGCTCTGCCCCTCTCTGTCGCTTACGACAATTCCGCCTCCTTGCAAGATGGGAACCAATGCAGCCACATCGTGATAGGCGAGATCGGCTTCATATACAATATCCACATCACTCTTATCCTGTAATAATCGCATAAAGCCAATGCAGTTCTGATCCGGAACCATGTGGTGGGATGCCTCCATTAAGGCCTGATAGCCGCTCCATTTCTCCAATGTATTGAACATAACCTGCGGCACAGTGCTGGCAAGGCCGCAGACAGACAATTCCGCACGCGTGTGCAACGGAACAACCGGCACACCATCACACAAGGTTGCCTTGTCCTTTTCTCCTATCCACGTATTCCCCGCAACCAGCGTTCCATGTTCTGGCAACAGTTGTGTTACCAGCCCCAATATAGCGTCATCGCCTTCCACTATTCCCACTGTAATCCCGAAAGCGGGAGCGGGTGTGGTAAGGGGCAAATCACATGCCTCCGCCAGCGCCGTGCGCAACATGGCACTGGTACCGTCCACCGGGTCGAACACCCAGCGTCTTCCGCGGCCTACGCTAACCCCCAACTCCTCACCGATAATGGTATCGGCAGGAAAGCGTTTCCTGACCGCCTCTGTCATCCGGCGCTCGGCTTCCTTTTCCATCCCTGTTACCAGTTCCCGGTTACTCTTTCTTAAGCAAGTTAGCTCAGGGGTATCACCGGAAAATATAGCATCTACCCCTTTTTCCTGCGCAAGCGCCTTAAGCTTGGGGTTAGTTTTCCATGCCTTTACCAGCGCAGAATACCCTTCCGCCAGCACCGGCACTGCCAATTCCAGTATAAGATGCTGCCCGAATTCGGAGAGTGGAATCCTATTTTCATGGGAAGAAGAGAGCATCATGATTATTCCCAGGATTTAGAGAATTCCTGATCCGCAAAAGCCTCAGCAAGGCCGGTAAGCTGCTTTAGTCGTAATACTTCGTCCGGATCCATGCCAAGCTCAGTTCCTATTCTCTTATCCGTCCAGTTATATTTTTTGAGTAATCCCACCAACCGTGCGGAAAGGCTGGTTTTATGCGTGCCACGTGCCATATTATGCCGGACAGTGGAGGCAATCCGATCATCGATATCCTTATTCAGCTCAACTATCGGTACATAGCCTTCAAGCGACTCACATACGGGCGGATAATATTTGATGATCTGGGTACGATGGAATCCATCCACAATAATATATTTGCCCTTATCATTTCGGGATGCGACGATAGGCATAGTGACGCCGTCCTTGGCCATGGACAATTCGAGCAGCTTCATTTCCGGCGGTGCTACCCGGTTGGGATTATAAGTGTTGCTTTCGATATTCACCGGCGCTACCAGCTTAATCGCCAGCACCGGATGATTCAATCCTATCATATCCTTTAAAAGGGCGGTCATCTCATTGTAAATGGCGACTCGCTCCTCGATAGCAGAGTATTTGCACTGCCGGAAAAAATTTCTCATGTCTGGAGGAATTATACTCATCGGGTCTTCCTTGCTGGATCCATGTTGATATCGTCATTATAAAGCGCCGCCTGCAGTTGCTTTTCATATTGAAAGCGACTCGGTGCGAAAGACAGGCCATAACAATGGTAATCGTTTCTTAAAAGCACCTTACAGATACGCCGCCATGAGGGAGCTTTCCTGGCCGCCTCCAGCTTGGCGTCCGTAAAATCCGGGATACTCCTGTATCCCGACTCCTTCGCATGCTTGCGCCACCAGTTCAGGAATTTGAAGATTTTCTTGCGGTAGTGCCCTGCTATATGCGAGGGCATGGTACTCAGGAGAAACTTCGCATAGCTGCGATACGTATGACCGGGCGGCAATATAACCTTACGGTTTCCGAGGGCCACGTTCTGCGCATAACGGTTACCGAAATTCGCTCCTTCGACCCTTGCCACCACTCGCACCCAGATTTCCGGCTCAAGGATTTTAAATAGGTAAAGCCCTTTGCGCTGATCGTCGCCGTAAGGCTGACAGATGCGCATGGCTTTAAGCGGCACTCCTGCCAGATACATCAGATCGTAAATTTTATTATAGCGAAAACCAAACTTGCCGTTTGCTATCCATATATCCTTCGTCCGCCAATCATAAATAGGGTAAAAATTATAGATGTTGCCCGTCAGCAATGTGCTCCAGCCATAGTCCTGAAAGCGTACTTTCCTTGCGTTTCGGATCGTACGATAGCGGTTCAGGCTTTCATCGCTCCGAATAGCCACGAGACACGCTGCCAGTTCCCCTCCAGAAAACCATTCAGCAAAATCCACGATGAATTCTTCAAACTCCATACCTTTCCGGTAGAACGGAAAATAGCCAAGGTCAGAAATCACTGTCGGATGTTCCGGCATGGGCCGAATCCATGTGCTTTGTTTATCTTTATCCCAGCATAGCCAATACGGATGCGCCTGGCTTACAGCGTTTCTCAGGTTCAGGGGAAGGCATATCCAATACCCGCGCACTTCCGGCAGCGACATCATTTCGACGATATGCTCAATGGTATGGCTATATTGCCCCTCTAAGTCAATAAAGAGGACATGCAGGGGCAGGCAGTTATGCTCTCTGGCTTTTTCGAGCGCCATATTCAATAATATCGAGGAATCCTTGCCCCCGGAAAATGACACATACACTTTCTTAAAATGCTTGAAAATTATGTCCAGCCTGGCATTGGCGGCATCGTAAACATTTTCGTTCTTAAATAGCTTCGGCATACTCCGGCTTTATTATAAAGTGTTTATGTTCCATCAATGATCTATTGGATGATGATTTCCCGGAACAATACATCATTCACCTTACTCGGATAAATGGTCCGATTAATGCGCAGTAGCAACTCCTCACGCAGGCGATAAAGTCCCGCCGATCCGGCCACATCGCCGGCGCGTAACTCACGCAGATAGGTGTTGAAACTATCGGTAATACGCGGCATCCGACCATCAATAGCCTCCATATCGCCATCGGTTGCGACCTCCAGCGTCACTTTCATTTTGATATAACTCGTCTGCTTGCCCCCCGTATTAAGATTTACAAGGAACTCCGGAAGGTTATAATATTGCACATCATCCGTTTCATGCCCCGGCACCGGACCCGGCACCCAATCATTCAAGTTTTGCTTGACCGACTTTACGCTTGAACCGGTGCTACCATGCCCTCCCCCTTCTTCACCCCCTTCTTTTTTCTTTTTGCTCTTTTTAGTATTGGCCTCGCTTTTGGGCGAAGAGGAAGAGAGTATGCCACTGAAATATACGCCGGCACCTGCCGCGCCTAACAGCACTACCGCAGCCACTGCAATAATAATCAGCTTACGCTTCTTTGAGCCTTTCTTGGCGGCGCCCTCTTGGCCTTCCTCACCGCCTTCGCCAGCCTCGCCTTCTTCTTTGTCCTTATCTTTGTCTTCTTCGGCTGTATCCTTGTCTTTTTCTTTGGCCATAGCTCAACCCGCTTCCTAAGGAAAAGTTATTTTTTATTGCCAGCAAAATTCTGTAATTCTTGCACAATATTTTTCCGGATATTTTCATGGTCTAGAGGAGAAAGCTTATAGCGCTCCGCAAGCTCAGTATATTCGGCATCCGACAGGGAAAAACCAATCATCACCTGCTCATGGATGACCGCCGGCAAATCAATCACTTTGCGGATCACTTCAGCAAGGGACGTTTTGTTTTTCTTCGCTTCCTCAATAATACAGACGGCAAGCCTCGTATCAAGTGAAAGGACATCGCCATGCGTATCCCGTTTTTTATCCAGCTCAGGCGTAGGGTCCTCCGACTGGGACATTTTCAGAGGCTCAGGAGAGGTGGTTGTGGCCAGCGGCAGCTTTTTATCGAGCAGAATCTTATCAAAAGCGCCATGTTCCAAAATGCTTGGTATTTTCAGTTTCGGCGGCGAATCCCAGCCGCCGAATATCTTTGTAGGAGGCTCGCCGGTAATTTCCCCAATATCCGTCATCGGACGGTATACGGTGGAATATGCTATCAGCGTCCCGTCCTCATATTTTTCTGCTTCGAGTGAGTGTTCCTTCATCTTGTCCACGAGCATAACGTAATCAAAATGACGTTCCAGAGCAGCATAATACGGTTTTCCATGCACACGGCAGTCTCCTTCGGCCAGTATTCCCTTGCCTGTCGTCGCCAGCCTGTATTCGGATGCAACCCAACTTTGCTGCATTCCCATCACCCGGTGGCTAGTACGCAAAATATCCGCATCCTTCATCAAAAACCATTCCTTCGGCTGATGGGATAGAAATAGCGGTAGAAAAAGCCGTTCCTCCACACGCTGCGATATAGAAAGATGCGGGGCTCCCATATCATCACAGGCAATCATCAAATTAATATCATTTCCGCCATTATCAAGAACATAACTGGGAAGCACATCTTCATCAAACGTATAGGTATTGATTGCCTTGACCGTCAGTCTGCGGCCACTGATATTGGTTTGCGGTAGGAACCCAAAACCAACCGTACTCCCAACATGCAGCGATGGAAGCGGCATTCTTCCATGGGAGCCGTTAAAATCTTTACGCAGCATTTTCATTATTCCGAACATTCTCAACCTCTAACGCACCTAGTATAGTGTCCCGCCCAGTGCTCTACAGCGCATTTTGCATTTTCAACAGCCTGCGCGCGGGTAAACACTACACGGATTTATAATGGCTAGTGTGCTTTTCATCCCCTGCTTTAGCAAAATTTAGACACGCATGAGATGTAAAATTTTACATGGGACAACGCACTAGTGTAGCATGCGCGCTATATATCAGAAAGCCCAAGCATTGCCCAGCTATTTTTCATATGCTCGGGCAAGGGCGCAGTGACATCTATCAGACCAGGAATTACGATACGTCGCGCATGGAGGTGCAACTTCCGGGAAAATTCCATGCCATCAATGAAAGCCTCCCGTCCCCCGTATTTTCCATCGTTTAAGATTGGGTGGCCGATAGAAGCCATATGCACCCGGAGCTGGTGCGTACGCCCCGTGACCGGCATCAGCTCCACCCATGCGAGCGTACTGCTGAGCCGATCGAGCACGCGGTAATACGTCACCGCATTTTTACCGTCTTCCTCATTAATGGCGACTTTCTCCTTGTCGCCCTCTTCCTGTTTGGCAAGCGGCAGGTCAATCTTGCCTTGCCGGATTTCCGGTACGCCTTTTATCAACGCCCAGTACGTCTTCTCTGTCTCCTTTTTCGCAAAAGCATGCATGAGTCTCGTCGCGGCTTTAGCGGAGCGCGCCAATATCAGCGCACCGCTCGTATCGCGATCCAGCCGATGCACCAGCTTAGGCCGTCCCGTTGCTTCAAAGCGTAGCGCATCAAGCAGGCTGTCCACACTTTTGCTAATCCCGCTCCCGCCCTGCACTGCAAGGCCGGAAGGCTTATTGAGGACGATAATATCCGCATCCTTGTAAAGCACCGCTTCCTGCATCATACGGGCATCTTCATTTGTCAGGTTTCGGGTGTCAGGTGTCAGTTTTTTTGGGTCTGCATCCGGCATCTGACATCGGATGTCTATCACCCGGCCAGTGGCTATCCTGTCCGATGCTTTTGCCTTCTTGCTGTCCAACCGTATCTCTCCCTTACGCAATGCCTTTTCAAGCAGGCCATGCGTCAAGGCTGGGTAATGGCGCTTGAACCAGCGATCCAGCCTTATGTCGTGATCGGCGTCTGTAACGGTATGTTTCGTCATGAGAGTGCACGCATCAGGTAAAGCCCTACGATGAGCCCGCCAAGAGAGAGTATTACGGAAAATAGTATATAGGCAGCCATATAAAGTACTTTTCCTTCTTCCATCAGCGTAATGGCATCCAGCGAGAAGGTAGAAAACGTTGTATAGCCACCGAGCACACCAACCGCGACGAATAAGCGTATATTGGCTGCATTCTCCGGCAATACACCGGCCAGCCAGCCAATGAGCACTCCCATCACCAGCGAACCGCTGACATTGACAATAAGAGTCGAATAAGGAAAGTCATTGCCGAGAGTATGCCCGATAAACGACATCGCCAGATAGCGCATGACCGAACCGATCGCCCCACCAAGTGCAACGTAAAGAAGCGTCATTTAAATACATCCGGTAATTCACGACAGGCACGAACGTAGTCAGCAGGAATACCGATGTCTATGAAATAATCATCGGCGCGGAAGCTATGAGGCCTAAGCGATGCAACGCGTGGGGGCAGGAAATCCTGTTCAAAGGAAAAAGTCGGAGACATGGGGTGCTTCAGGAACAAATCGGCCTGCATCACATACACCCCGGCATTAATCAGCCCTACCCTGCCCGGCTCCCCGCTGGCGAACGAAGTGATGATACCATCCTTTTCAATCACCCTGCCATAGCGCCCGGTATCGGGAACTTCGCGCAACACCATGGTCAGGCTTGTGCCACTCCTCTGATGCTGCCGGTATAACGCACGGTAGTCGGCACGTACAAAGCTATCGCCGTTTAATACCATGACCGATCCTGTTCCTTTGAGCTTGGCAAGCGCATAAGCTATCGCCCCTCCCGTGCCAAGGGGTGTTTCCTCAACGGCATAATCGACCGGCAATCTAGATGGATTAACTGCAAAATAATCCCGGATTTTCTGCCAATCATGGTGCACGCTTAAGGTAACACCGGAAACCCCTTCTTTTGCCAGAAAACCAATCAGCCATGCAATAAAAGGGCGATCCCAGATAGGTGCGAGTGGCTTGGGCACATCGGAAACCGCCGAGCGCAACCGCGTTCCGAACCCACCTGCTAGAATAATGGCATGCATATGTAGAACCTATATTTATATACCGTCACAAAAACTTCACTATCCTCTGTCTTGCAATTCTTATATTCTCTATGAAAGAAGCCTTTTATAAAGAGGAATATGCACTATGTTTACCCATTTATCCTGTATTATCAAAAAGAAATTCAAATCCATGATAAAACGGAAAAAGCGCACTATCGAAAAAGTGCATCAGATGGGTATGGAAAACTATATAAAATCCAAGATTGAGCGTTATGCCGATAGCCCTGCGCTTGTGGCGCATTTCAAGAGTGAACTGGATCACCTGAAAGCAAAAATGCAGTAATAGTTACTCCGCATCCCCCATCTTGAGCGCGGCGATGAAGGCGGATTTGGGGATTTCGACATTACCGACTGCGCGCATCTTCTTTTTGCCTTCTTTTTGTTTTTCCAGCAGCTTGCGCTTGCGGGTGATATCGCCTCCATAACATTTCGCGGTCACATCCTTGCGCAATGCACTTACCGTTTCGCGTGCAATAATACGTCCGCCCATCGCTGCCTGTATGGCGATTGGGAACATCTGACGCGGGATCAGGTCTTTCAGGCGTTTGCATAGGGAACGCCCACGAAAATCGGCCTGAGACTGGTGAACGATGACCGCCAGCGCATCCACCGGTTCACTATTGACGAGGATGGCAAGCTTCACCAGATTGCTTTCGCTGTAGCTATCCATATGGTAGTCGAAGCTCGCATAGCCGCGTGAACAGGATTTCAGGCGGTCGTAAAAATCGAATACCACTTCATTAAGCGGCAGGCGGTATACCGCCATCGCACGGTTGCCGACATAGGTAAGATCCAACTGCACTCCCCGCTTTTCAGTGCATAGGGTAAGCACATTGCCCAGAAATTCATCCGGCACCATGATCGTTGCTTTTATCCATGGCTCCTCCATATGCTCGATAAAGGTAGGATCGGGCATATCCGCCGGATTGTGCAGCTCAATCACTTCCCCATTGGTCTTGAAGATTTTATACACTACGCTCGGGGCAGTAGTGATAAGATCCAGATTGAACTCCCGCTCCAGTCGCTCTTCGATGATTTCCAGATGCAGCAGTCCCAAGAACCCGCAGCGGAAACCGAAGCCGAGCGCCGAAGACGTTTCCATCTCATATTCAAAGCTGGCATCGTTCAACCGTAATTTAGCAAGGCTCTGTTTCAGGTTTTCAAAATCAGACGTATCTACCGGATAGAGCCCGCAGAACACCACCGGTACGCTGGGCTTAAAGCCTGGAAGTGCAGCCGCGCAGGGCTTGCGCTCATCCGTCACCGTATCCCCGATATTGCAATCCGCCACCTGCTTGATGCCGGTGATGATATAACCGACTTCGCCGGACCCAAGCGCCTCCACCGGCGTTTTCTTGGGCGAGAATACTCCTACCTGCTCGACCTGATGCGCCGCGCCCGTAGACATCATGCGCACTTTCATGCCGCGTGAAAGCATACCGTCCACAATCCGGACCAGAATCACCACTCCCAGATACGTATCATACCAACTGTCAATGAGCAGTGCCTTAAGCTCGTTTTCTTGCTCTCCCTTCGGTGCAGGCAAGCGCGTGGCAATCGCTTCCAGTACATCTTTGATACCGATGCCGGTCTTTGCTGAAATCATCACCGCATCGCTGGTATCCAATCCTATCACGTCTTCAATCTGCTGCTTGACACGATCCGGCTCGGCGGCAGGCAGATCAATCTTATTCAGCACCGGAATAATCTCATGGTTATTGTCGAGCGCCTGATAAACATTGGCCAGCGTCTGCGCCTCCACCCCCTGGCTAGCATCCACCACCAGCAGCGAGCCCTCACAGGCGGCAAGGCAGCGGCTTACCTCATAAGCAAAGTCCACATGCCCCGGAGTATCCATCAGGTTCAGAATATAGGTTTTTCCGTCATCGGCCTTATATTTAAGACGCACCGTCTGGGCCTTGATAGTGATGCCACGCTCTTTTTCAATATCCATGGAATCGAGCACCTGGGCGCTCATCTCGCGCGCTTCCAGCCCGCCGCAATATTCAATCAGACGATCAGCCAGTGTAGATTTACCGTGATCGATATGGGCGATAATGGAAAAATTGCGGATCAGCGAAAGGTCGGTCATTTACACACACTACTGGCAGTCAGGATGCTCCAATAATAGTATAATGCGCAAATTTTCAAGCATTTTTAACGCTCATCTTCCTTAGGAGCAGGCGTTCCGATGTCACTTTTCTCTTTTGAATCCGTGTTATGGCTTCCTCCCAGATGGGAAGCCGTGCGCCGCAGAGGCGGCATATCTTTATTGCCGGATAACCGCCCGTTGGCATTATTCGTCACCGGATTGGCCGAGCCGTTTTCTATCGTGTTACTGGTAGCTGATGGCGGCGAGTTATCCATTGTATCAGTATTCTGCGCATAATACTCTGCGGCAAAGGCAGGCACGGAAACAAGCAGAGCAATGGCACATAATCTCATAATATAACCCTTTTATAATCCAGATAATTCTAGATTAGTTCAATTCGTAACGGGTTATAGATAAGGAAGCCATACGCATCGCAATACATAAAGTGGCAAAGATTATTATGCAACCGCTTCCGCCATCTCTTCCTCTTCATACAGACTTAAAGGCCCGGAAGGCACTATGGTAGCGATGGAATGCTTGTATACCAGCTGCACCTGCGGGCCACGGCGCAGTACCATGCAGAAATTGTCAAATCCTGTGATATTGCCCTGGAGCTTCACGCCATTGGACAGAAATACCGTCACTGGCATTTTCTTCTTACGCAAGGCATTGAGGAAAACATCCTGTACATTCTGGGGTTTATCTGTGGCCATACACACCTCTTTTTCTTGTTTTTATCATGCCGCCGGATTTATAGCGCCTTTCTGCAAATATTTATAGACGCTATTTTCGATATGTATATAAGAAGTACGTTATCAGTTATTGGTTCTTGATTGTCAGTTGCCCGTTGAAGCTGAATCACTGACAATCAAGAACTAATAGCCGAATTTAAATAGGCGTGCGCTTTCTTAAACCAAGAAACGCATGCATAAAAACGGATGGGTGGCCGAGTGGTTTAAGGCGCACGCCTGGAAAGTGTGTATACGGCAAAACCGTATCGGGGGTTCGAATCCCCCCTCATCCGCCAATACTTTTGACGCAACCTGGTCTCTGCGAGCATTGCTTGCCGCAGAAGCCCAGCATGCGTGCAGCTTTGCGAGACAGGCAGTTTACCAGCACTTTTCCAAAACTGCCGTTTTTGTCTCCAAAGAGCCTTTTTTCTCTGCGGGCAGTTTACATGCCTCCGCAAGTACGGAACTTTTTAAATCTATAATTTCAATGCGTTATAGAAGCGCAATGTAGCAAGGTGAGTTTAGTGTAGTCAGCTAGGCAATCCTCTCCAATTGAACAACCCTCTAAACAGCATTCATTTCCTGCAGGAATCTCGATGGACTTTGGGTTCGCACATCACCCCACGGCATTTTGCGTTGCTGTGGGAAAGTAATAAAAATCCACCGACGCGCCCTGGTAACGGCAACGAAGGCACTGTTCCTTTCTTCGTCGATTTCTTTTTTAGTATTGGCCCTATAATCGGGGAATACCCCCTCACACATGCTTGTTAAAAAGACGATATCTTTTTCTAAGCCCTTCATCGTGTGAACCGTGCTTAACGTTAGCGCATGGGGATTTGGATCATCGGCCAATTGCCCCAAAGCCATCGCATTTCGGAATGATAATAACGATTCACCCAAGCCCTTACGCTTAAAGACAGTCCAACAATTGCGAAATGCGGTAAGCTCTTGGATGGAGCGCTCCAGTTCGGCCAGCGCTTCATCTTGGGCGGTGGATACCAAATTTTTTAGTGCCGTTTCTAGTTCGGTAACAAACTTCGGTATATTGGGTTTATCGGCATCGATTGATTGAACGGTTTTTAGGAGTTGTGCTTGCAATGTGGCAAAGGGAATATTCGAGTTTTTTGCCGTATCGGCAAAGCTATTTAATATATGCTCTTCTGCCCAGCCGCTTACGCCAGGGGTGAGCAGCGGGATCGATTCGGGTTCCAGCTTTCTTAATCGACCCCATTAAACGATTTAGATCACGAGGCGACAGTTTGCATTCCCATACGGTGATGACTCGCCAATCCAATGCCCGCAATCGCTTATTATTCATTTTGTCACGATCTTTATTGGCTTGAATCTTGTCGTTCCAGAATTTCACATTCGATTTAGGCATGCGCGCCAACTGGCAGTCGGCGTGCCCATGCCAGAAACAACCGTTGATGAACACCACCGTTCGATATTTCGGAAAAACGAGATCGGGCTTGCCTGGCAAATCCTTGGCGTGCAGTCGGTAGCGTAGACCGTTTGAATGAAGAAAGGAGCGGACTTTTCGCTCTGGCTTGGTGTCCTTTCCGCGAACGGCAGCCATGATTTCGCTGCGCCGTGCCTTGGTGACGGTATCCGTCACGCCGCGATTGGTTTTTTAACGGTCGCGGAGGCCAACATCGCGGATAGCTTATTCCCCACTACTTTAGCCAATCCCACAGGCACGGCGTTTCCGATTTGCCGCATCGATTCCGTCCACGAGCCGGAAAATTCGTAATCGTCGGGAAAGGTTTGCACGCGCGCACTCTCGCGCACGGTGAGGTAGCGCACGGTGTTATCGTAAAACCGGATCATGTTTTCCCCGCCAGGCACGCCGTGATCGCCAGCCTTGAGGGTTTTGGAAGGATAATCCAGCACGCTGCCCGTATGACCTGGATACATGCGCGCGCCATCCCTGAATTGGTGATTGAGGAAAGCCGCCGCGTCGCCGCTTTGTGGATCGGGCAATCCCTTGATGGCGTCGCGCACCGTTTTCCACCGTTCCAGCGGCGATTCGAAAAGGTCGGCTTTGTAATCGCAGTTGCGGGCGCGGCTTCGCACATCGGATGGAAATTCGGTTAGTGGCGGCGGAGTCTTAATGCCATGTTCTTTCCAGTATTCGCCGGTCACCCATTGGCTATGCATCAACGCCTCTTCGGAATGCGTCGCTTCGGGAAAAGACCATGCCAGATTTAGATCGCTTCTAATGCCCACGATGAACACGCGCTCGCGGATCTGCGGCACGCCATAGTTTGCCGCGTTCAGCAACCGGAAGACCACGTTGTATTTCAGGCCATCGTATTTGCCTTTGGTGTGGAGGCGTTCCAGCGCGGCAAGGTGATCCATCCAGCTTTCGTCTTCGGCCGGTGTCAGTTCAGGATAAGTAAGCCGCAGGATGATATATTCGAAATAAGTGGCGAAGCTCTTTCTAAGCAAACCCTTGACGTTTTCGAACACGAAAGCCTTCGGTTTGGTTTCGCCCACCACGCGCGCAGCCTGGGGGAACATATCCCTGACGTCCAAGTGCGCACCGTGTTTGCCGCCCAGTGAAAAAGGTTGGCAAGGCGGCCCACCGGCCACGAGGTCTATTTTTCCTTCGTACTCAGTGAAACCCACATGCTGGATATCCGATTCAATTATATTCCAACCGGCCGTGATATCGTCGGCGTTGCCACGCACAGTGCTGACCGAGTCGCTGTCGCGTTCCACCAGCAATTCGTGCCGGAAGCCCGCCGCGCAAAGCCCAAGCGCCAAACCACCGGCACCGGAAAACAATTCGATTGATGACAATTTTTTACTCATCAAGCCCACTTACATACTTGCGTATTTTTTCTATGACTTGCTCCAAAACGGGTTTTTGTCCAGTCAATCTTTCGACCCACATTCTACCTGGGTGGAGGGCATCCCATTCCGAGACCGCCTGATTATATCTACCGCTGCCGGGATCGTGGTTGCCGAAGCCGTCGATCACGGAATTCCAAAGCGGACTATACTTCCTAATCAACGACGATTCGATGGTGCTGATCAGGTTGGCGGTGTCGTCCCTGAAAATCATGAATCGCGCCTCGAAATCCTCGGCGGAAAGATTTTCCGATTGCACGATGTTCTTGGCATGCTCGTTGACGCGCCGGAAAAGCTCCCGCGACTTCGCCACGCTAGTCAATCTTCCTTGCCGCCAGCCCTGTGGCACCGCTTTTCCGATATAAATCGGTATCCGAGTGGAGCGCTTCGCATAGAAGGCGTATTGATCGTAACTGCCAGTGTAATAAAGCGCGTATACACCCGCGCCAGTGAAGGCTTCCTTCAGCGGCAGCCTTTCCAAAGGCGTTTTATCAAAAAACGCCAGCGCTTCCTTGATAAGCGCGGTCACGACTTCGGAGTAGAAAATATGTTTATCTATCGCGGACATGCCAAAAACCTTTTGGCCTAATTTATCAATGTCCGATGCGTTTGGATAGGAATAATTCTAAGCCGTAGACTTCGCTTTGGCGGGCATGGCTTTAATTGTTTTTTCGAGGCATTGTCGTTTTGCATCGATATGTCCTGCAGC
>JABDGA010000015.1:20767-27249 GCA_013286285.1 Alphaproteobacteria bacterium
CCTGCAGCAATCTGGTTAGCCTGTCGGTGTTTTTATTCTTATAAAACATTGCTTTTTATGGCCGTACCGCCTAGTTTTTACACTATTTTATTCTACTATGGCTGATGCTTAATGATAATATCGCAGTTTGAAAATAAATCATGACCTTTGTCCTTGTTGATACTGTTAGAGTTGCTGGCTTTCGGGGTATCAAGAACCTTGAGATGGCGATGCCGCGCGTGACTGTTTTAAACCGCGCGCAATACGAACTCATTAAGGTTTTGTGTGGGGAACAAATAAAAAGCGTAATGATGGTCGGTGATCCGAACCAAATGATTTACGGCTTTAATGGCTCTTCCCATGATTATTTATGTATGCGGTTCATACAGGATTTTGCACCCGTCAAATTCGAGTTGAAGGAAAACTATAGAAGCTCAAAGGCGGTTATACGCCTGGCGAATAAACTAAAGCCTAATTCGCAGGTTGAATCTGCATTTGCTTTAGAAGGCAAAAGTATGATCGGCAAACTGCAGGATGAAGCAGCCGAGGCGGATTGGGTTTGTAAAAAAATTGAGGAACTTCTAGCACTGAAAACCGATCCCGAAATTGAAGGTGAAATATCTCTTAGCAAAATGGTAGTTATTGCTAGAAACCGCTTTGTATTTCAGGCTTTGGAAGAGGCATTAACAGAAAAACAAATAAACTATTCGCTTAAAAAAGCCGAGCGACAGGAGGAGCCCACTTCTGTTTTTGGAAAAATACTCGATCTTTCTATCCGGCTTAAATTGAATCCTAAAGATTGGATCGACGGAAAGAAACTATGCGCCGTTTTGAAAATTGGTGCGCCAATTCTCGGAAGATTCCGCCTTGGCTTGCATGGAGGCAATTTCAGGATGCTGCTTGAGTTTTTCCAGCAGTCGGGCGAAGGATGCAGGTTCTTGCGGCTGACTATCCTGCGTGGCGTGGGCGATTTCTTGCGCCTCTGCCGGGAGCGCCGCGCTGATTGATAACAGCAGCGCTATGGTGATGATTTTGGACATTGGAACCTCTCGTGTTGCGTACAAACGCGCCGCGACAAATTAGCCGCAGCGATGATGCAAAGAGGCGTTTACGCTGGATACACGACCGCTAAGGCCGGAATCCGGGCGCACTACGCCTTACGAGAGGTTCTTGGGAGGACGTTCTTGGGAGTTTAGGTGCGCAGACGCAATCGTAGCGTCGGCAGGGTAAAGCCGGATGGTTTGTCTGTAGTTGGCAGCAAAATCCGCTTTAACGGTGGGTAAATTCATGGCCAAGCCGCCGCTCATCGCGGGGCATTTAGCGTTGCAACCTAAGTCGTCACAGCAGCCACCTTTTTTCTGTTCTTGCTTGGCGGTGTTAGCGCAGCCCTTGCAGTCTTTCATGCACTGCATGTTCATAGACTTGGCATGCTGCGTCTGCATCATCTTTGCCATCGGGCATTGGGGCTGCGCCTGCACCGGAAATCCGGCCAGAGCGATGCTCAAGCTCAATAAAAATGTGGCGATGAATTTAGAAATTTTCATAACAGCTAGTATAGCAGAGTTTGGTTAAAAATCTATAAAATATTGAATTAAAGCATTTTTTCTAGGAAAATAGCCTAATGGCAGCGTTTTAACTCCTTGCCAATCAGCCAGTAATTAACGGGGAACGCCGCGATATAGCCTGCCGGGACTGCCACCGCCAGCGCTTCCCAAAATAGCGGGTTGAAAACCGAACCGGCACGGATGCCGCCCATGTGGTAATCAACCGAATTCATAATCAGTTCCATCACGCCGATGGATATCGCTTCACCAAGCCAGATGGTTTTCAAGGCGCTTTTGAAACCAAAGCCGGTGCGCCGCATCAGCGGGAAGATGGTGAGCGAGAAACCGCTGATATATGCCAGCACCGTGCTTAACGCCATAGAAGTGTAAGGGTGAAAGCCGAGCGTTACGCCGATCATCAGGCCGATAAGTTCGCCAATTACGCAGCCGGTCAGGCAATGCAGCGTGGCGTGCGCGGAAGCGGTGAATGATGTTTTGCTATGCCCGTCATGTGCGGTTGCCGAGTTTTTATTGCATTTATGTTCCATTCCATGCTCCATCGTTTTACCCCTTCGGCATCCGAATATGGTCAATAATCGGGCAGGCCTCGATAGAGGCATCACCGCCAGGGCAACGCTTGACCAGATCGGTCAGCACGCGCTTTACTTCTTTCAACTCCTTGATCTTCGCTTCGGCCTCGGCAATTTTGTCTTCGGTAAAGGTAATGATCTTGCCGCAAGTAGCCTTGTCGGAACTGTTCAGGGCAAGCAGCTGGCCGATTTTTTCCAGTGAAAAATTAAGCGCCTTCGCGCCACGGATAAAATGCACCACACGCACCGAATCCTCGCCATACTGCCGATAGCCGGAAGACGAGCGTGATTCCGCTTTAATCAACCCCATCTTTTCGTAATAGCGCAGCGTATCAGCGCTTATGCCACCGAGTTCCGCCAGCTTGCCGATAGTCAGTGTATGTGTGTTTTTTGTTTTCATGTGCCCATCCTACACCTTGGAGTATAGTCCAAGGTCAAGAGTTATTTTACTATCGACCTATCCGTGTTCTATTTCAATAGTTTAGTTGCGATAAAGTGGATTTTGAGAGGACTTGAATAGGTTAGTTTTTATATTTCTGCGGCACCTTGTCGCCAAACAGCAGCCACATCGGATGCTTATCCAGCACTTCCGCCAGCGCGATGATTTCGAAGTCTTTGACAAAACGTTCGTCGTTTTCGAGATAGGATACTCCGGTCGAGCTTATTTCGATGCCGCAATCCATATTGAGTGCGGTTGCCAGATCAAGCTGGGTCATATCTTTCTCTACTCGCGCCAGCTTTACCCGCTTGCCGCATTTGTTAGTGGCTTTGATTACCCGTGTTTTCGCCATATTGCCCTCATTAAGTTGAATGAAAGGCAATAGGTTATCTGTTTCATTGACTTGATATTTCTCAGTATGTGAAATATACTCTTAATATGAGATATTTATCTTAGATTAACGAAATTTCTTCCCTAACCGATATGTCACTCCATTCTCCACATCCTCTCGATATCCATATCGGCCAGCGGCTGCGGCTTCGCCGCAAAACGATGGGTATGAGCCAGGCGGTACTCGGCAAAGAGGTGGCGGTCACTTTCCAGCAAATCCAAAAATACGAGCTTGGCACCAACAGCATTACCTGCCGAATCAAGCAATTTAAAAACCCTTCCACGGTCTTTGTGTCGCTAGTGGCATCGAAGCGAAATTTTGCTGCAGTGAGCTGCTCTCGGCATTCGGCAGCATAATCCGCATAATAATCCATAGTGACTGCCTAGAGATCTGGGCCGTTAATTAGCGCGATGCCTCTGCCGTACTAAAAATTCAGTGGTGCCAAATGAAGCAAAAAAATTGTCCATGATGAGACCCGGCCTTTGGGGCATCAGGTTCACCTCGTTTTCGATTTTGAAATAATCCTTTGTGAAACCAGCGCGCGGCTTCAGGTCAATACCCTGCAAATCATGCACGCTCCACACGCCTGCTGCGTTCTTCTTCCAAATCGACTTTAAAATGCCGATATCATCTGTTAGCCTTTGTGCCATAAATTCAATCTAGGTAATGTTGCCGAAATAACAAGGTACTAACTATGGCGCGGCTGTAGATTGTTCGGCACCACTTCCAATTTGCTGTAGCGCGGCAATTCATAAACCACCGGTTGGCAAAACAGCCCTAGTGAAAAATCTTGAAAGTTGAGGCTCTTTCTATAGGCTAATCTGACTGCGGTGTTGAATGGTCGAGGCCTAGCGAGTTAGGCGGATGCCAGCACCGCCATTTATATAGACGAATTCAATTGTTATTAATTAGTATATCGTCTTAATAATAGCAGCTTTATTCTGTAAATCTTGTATGCGCCTTCCCCAACTTCAGTCTATATTAAGTTTAGGAGTACGCTATGTTTCCACTTTTCGACAGTCGGTATTCCTATATGGCTGTGCATGCATGGCAGCGTATGATGGAAGGTCCATCCGCCGTCTTCAAATTCATGGCAGACCAACTGGACGAACGTATCACCTCTCCGCTTGGCCACGAATTTTATAGAGATAATGCTTTCCAGCGTGGCACCGCCGCCAGGCTTCGCCTGTTGCAACGCCTTACCCAGAGTTATAACAAACCGGCCTTCGGTATTACGCAGGTGAACATGAAAGGTAAGGATATTACCGTATATCAGGAGACGGTATTCGAAACCGCATTCTGTAAGTTGCTGCGTTTTCGGAAAGAGACAGATGCCCCATTGCCCCGCCTCCTGCTGATTGCTCCCATGGCCGGGCATTATGCCACCCTCCTGCGCGATACCGTACGCGATCTATTGCCGTATTATGACGTCTATATCACCGACTGGATGAATGCGCGTGATGTCCCCATCAGCCATGGCGGGTTTGATATGGATGGGTATATTGCAACATTGGTGCGATGTTTTGAATTTCTTGCGCCGGATTTCCATATTATGAGCATATGCCAGTCAGGAGTGCCGGCGCTTGCCGCCGTATCGCTGCTGGAAGCGCGTAAGGATCTGCAGGAGCTACTACCCACCACGCTTACGATGATGGGCAGCCCTGTGGATGTACGCTGTTCGCCCACGCAAGTGAATGCCTACGCGACGAAATACGGCGAAGACTGGTTCGAGCACATGGCGCTTTCCATTGTACCGGAGGGATTCCCTGGAGAACGCAGGCTTGTCTACCCTGGCTTTATGCAACTGCTGGCTTTCCTGAGCATGAACCCGGAACGCCACCAGAAATCGGTGAGCGATGCACTGCGTCATTATACGCAGGGGGATTTTCAGGGCGAAGAGAAAATCAGCTCGTTTTATGCCGAATACTGTTCCGTGATGGATCTGACGGCGGAATTTTACCTGCAGACAGTACGTGTCGTATTCCAGCAAGCCTTATTACCGCAGGGAAAAATGGTATCGCGTGGACGCCTTGTGGATCCTAAAGCCATTCAGAAAACCGCCATTTTTGCAGTGGAAGGCGAACGCGATGATATCTGCGGCCTCGGCCAAACCAAAGCCGCCCTTACAATTACGGAAAATCTGCCGGAGGAGCAAAAATCCTATCTCCTTGTGAAAGAAGCAGGGCATTACGGGCTTTTTAACGGCCACCGCTTCCGCAACACTGTTTTACCGGCACTGCGGCAGTTTACCTCCAAGAAGAACGGCAGAGAAGCAGCATAAAATTCCCAATTCTATTGACCTTACCGCCTGGAATCATTAGCGTGCGCGGCTTCTGGAATCATCACGGCTATTAAACGCATGCTTTTTGTTAACGATCTCACCTACCGCATCGCCGGGCGTACGTTGCTGGACAAGGTATCGGTCAATATTCCTGCCGGTTGGAAAGTGGGATTCGTCGGCCCCAACGGCACGGGAAAATCCACCTTCTTCAAGCTTATATCCGGTGAACTGAGCGCGGACGGCGGCGAAATATCGCTGATTAAAGGTGCCAGCATGGGCATGGTGCGCCAGGATTTGCCGGAGGATGACACCCCATTGATTGACGTGGTGCTTGCCGCCGATACCGAACGCGCAAGCCTGATGCTTGAGGCAGAGACGGTGGAAGATCCGGATCGCATCGGCTATATTTATACGCGACTGGAAGAAATCCGTGCCTATGACGCCCCTTCCCGCGCCGCCACTATTCTGTCAGGCCTGGGATTCAACGAAGACGCACAGAATGCGCCCATTTCCTCCTATTCCGGCGGCTGGCGTATGCGGGTGGCACTGGCGGCGGTATTATTTAAGCAGCCCAACCTGCTGATGCTCGACGAGCCGACCAACCATCTCGATTTCGAGGCGATGGTCTGGCTGGAGAACTATCTGATGCGCTATCAGGGCACGCTTATCGTCATCAGCCATGACCGCGATATCCTCAACAAAACCATGGATCACATTCTGCATCTGGATGCCTTGAAACTTGTCCTCTATACTGGCAATTACGATCAGTTTGAACGCAGGCGTGCGGAAAGACTGATGGGACAGCAGGCATTGTTCGAGAAACAGCAGGCACAGAAGGCACGGATGATGGAGTTTGTCAACCGCTTCAAGGCCAAAGCCAGCAAGGCACGCCAAGCGCAGTCGCGCCTGAAGATGATCGAGAAAATGGACATCGTGGACGCAGTTATGAGCGAACGTGTGACCGCTTTCACTTTTCCCGAACCGGATGAACTCAAATCACCGCTGATTACGCTCGAAGACGTAGATGCCGGCTATGAACGCGGCAAGCCGGTGCTCAAACGCCTGAATCTGAATATTGACCGCGATGACCGCATCGCGCTGCTGGGCGCCAATGGCAACGGCAAATCCACCCTCGTAAAGCTCCTCTCCGGACGCCTGCCACCGCTGGAAGGCAAGCTGCATAAATCCGTCAAGCTGAAGATCGGCTATTTTGCCCAGTTCCAGACAGATGAGCTGGACGTAGCGCTGACACCGCTGC
>JABDGA010000016.1 GCA_013286285.1 Alphaproteobacteria bacterium
CGCAACGATTTATCAGACTTCCACGACATCCGCGCCAACGGCAAAATCGCCATGAAGCTCGACGAAGGCGACAGGCTGGTGGGCGTCATGACCTGTACCGATACCGATCACGTGCTGCTTGCGGCTAAATCCGGCAAATGCGTGCGCTTCCCCATAGATGCAGTGCGCGTGTTCAAGAGCCGTACCTCCGACGGCGTGCGCGGAATGCGGCTTGCCGAAAGCGACAAGGTGATCTCCATGTCCATCCTGAAAGGCGTGGCGGTTTCTCATGAAGAACGCGCCGCTTACCTGAGGCTGGCACGCAAACGCCATAACCTTGGGGAGGAGACGGAAGCGCCCTTAGAAACGCAGGCACAGGAGCAGGAAGAGGGAGAAGGCGCGGTTCAGGTCGTCAGCATTTCCGAAGAGCGCTTCGCAGAACTTGCGGCAAAAGAGCAGTTTCTCCTTACCATTACCGAAAACGGCTACGGCAAACGTAGCTCGGCCTACGAATACCGTGTCACCAACCGCGGCGGCTCGGGTATCGTCAACATTATCACTTCGCCGCGCAATGGCGCAGTGATAGCCAGCTTCCCGGTCACGGAAGCCGAGCAGATCATGCTCATGACCGATAAGGCCAAGCTCATCCGCACCCCCGTGACCGATGTCAGGATTGCCGGGCGCAACACGCAAGGCGTCACCATCCTTAAAACCGCCGAGGCCGAAAAAGTAGTATCCGCCAGCGCGGTGAAGGAAGATGATTCAGGTGGGGAGGAAGAAATAGAAGATCCTATGCCAGCGAGTGAATAGTATTTTATAAAGACATGCTTTTCATATTTATCACAGTATGTTATTATAAATTCTGAGAGTTTTTGGATTAATATGAAAAATATTAAATATGTTATTCACCAAGAAGGTGAGCATTATGTGGCACAATGCCTTAATGTTGATATTTCCTCTTTTGGCAATACCATAGATGTGGCAGTCGTTAATATAACCGAAGCATTGGAGTTATATTTTGAAGATAATAGAGAGTGATGTTAAGTGTGTTAAGAGGCATGGCATCGGTATAGTTCCTTATCCAAAACCAGCTATACTTGTAGAAACATCCCTCTCCCTTTGATATTGACCAATGTCCTCTACCACCAACATCGTCATCACCGGAGCCAGCAGCGGGTTGGGTGCGGCACTGGCCCGGGCATGCGCAGCACCAGGCGTAGTATTGGGGCTCACAGGACGCAACCGGGACCGGCTGATGGAAACCGCCGCTTCATGCACCGCAAAAGGAGCAAAGGTCGAACCCGGTATTGTGGATGTGCGTGATGACGAAATCATGCAGGAATGGCTGGAAAAGTTCGACACCCGCTACCCCATTGACCTGCTCGTTGCCAATGCCGGTATTTCCGCAGGCGCAGGCGGGCAACCGGAATCCCGGAAAATCGTAAAAGACATTTTCGCCACCAATGTCACCGGCGTCATCAACAGTATATTGCCGGTGATACCCCGTATGCAGGCAAGAAAGAGCGGCCAGATAGCCATTATTAGCTCGCTTGCAGGCATACGCGGTTTACCCAGTTGCCCGGCCTATAGCGCCAGCAAGGCGGCAGTGCGGTTTTTCGGCGAGGGATTGCGCGGCGAGCTGAAAAAAGACGGTATCGGGGTTTCCGTCATCTGTCCGGGCTATATACGAACGCCGATGACGGATGTGAATGATTTCCCCATGCCTTTTATCATGGAAACGAATAAGGCGGCAGACATTATCCTGCATGGGATTCACAACAATAAATCCCGTGTGGCCTTCCCGCTCGCGCTGTATTTGCCACTATTGCTGCTTTCTTACCTCCCGCTTGCCGTTACCGATCCTTTTTTTGCTGCATTACCAAAGAAAAGCAGCTATTAGTCCACAAAGAGGCAGCGAAGGTAAGCGGAAAACTGTTATACGACGAACCCTACGCCAAGCGCGAAGGGAGATCTCCCTTCTAACCATAAAAATAGCGAGGGAAAATATGAGTCTGCAATCCATTATAGATGATGCCTGGGAAATACGGGACACTATCAATACTTCCACCCAGGGAGAAATTCGCCCAACAGTTGAAGAAGTTATACTGGCGCTGGATAAAGGCACGCTGCGCGTTGTGGAAAAACAGAGCGACGGCAGTTGGAGAATCAACCAGTGGATTAAAAAAGCAGTGGTGATGTCTTTTCGATTAAGCGATATGGCGTTAATCGGCAACGCCCCCGGCTCAGGAGGAAAAACCTCCAACTGGTTCGATAAAATCCCCTTCAAATTCCAGGGTTGGGGCGAAAGCGAATTCAAGGCGGCGAAGCTGCGCGCCCTGCCCGGCTCTTTTGTCCGCCGCGGCGCATATATTTCACAGAACGTGGTGCTTATGCCGTCATTCATCAATATTGGCGCCTATGTCGGCGAAGGCACGATGGTCGACACCTGGGCAACCATCGGGAGTTGCGCGCAGATAGGAAAGCATTGCCATATCTCGGGCGGCACCGGCATCGGCGGCGTGCTGGAGCCGTTGCAAGCCAACCCCGTGATTATCGAAGATAACTGTTTTATCGGCGCACGCAGCGAAATCGCGGAAGGGGTGGTCGTGGAAACCGGGTCGGTGATTTCCATGGGCGTGTTCATCGGTGCATCCACCAAAATCATTGATCGCGATAGTGGAGAAGTTATTTACGGGCGCGTGCCTGCCTATTCCGTAGTGGTGCCGGGAACTCTGCCGGGAAAAACACCCACCTCTCCCCATCTTTACTGTGCCGTCATCGTCAAGCGCGTGGATGAAAAAACCCGCAGCAAAGTCAGCATTAACGAGCTACTGCGCGACACTTAGCACAAAGACCATGTCCTGATTGCCCATCTGGCTGGCGATCTGTATAGGGCTCAGGCCGTTGCGATCGATCACGTTGGGATAAGCATTCCTTTTGATGAGCAGGAATGCGGCATTGATCGCGTTATTCCTGACCGCCACCAGCAGCGGCGTATCCCCTTCCTCATTGACCATATTGACGTCGCGCCCCTGATTCAGCAGGCTCCGCAGGCCGTCAATATCATCATGCATAGCCGTAAGAAAGACCAGGTTATCGTAATCCCTGTCATAATACACCAACGGGAGATGCTTGTTGAAGCGGTCATACGATTTCCTGTGAATCGCATCCGGAGCCTGCTCCTTTATAGAGAAAATAAGCAACTCTTTTTTCTTCTTATGCTTTTTCTTCTTTTTCTTTTTGGCCTTCTTAGAAGATGCATTCTTCTTATCCTGATTCTCCGTTGGAGGAGTCACAGCTTGTTTGCTTGCCTCGTCTTCTGGTTTCCCAACTGGCGGTGTGACAGGAGGCACGGTAGGTAATGTGGACGGTGGTGTAGGAATGGGGGGAGAAAGCTGGGGGGCAGTAGGATTATTGCCACCACCAGAAGGAAGCGGTGGAATCGCAGGCGGTGTATTGCCAGACGGAAGTTGTGGAACCGCAGGGCCATTATCCGCAGGCAATTGCGGCACAGCAGGCCCCCCCGCAGAGGGAAGTGTTGGAATGCTGGGAACAGATGGCAGCTGTGGAACGGCAGGCGCATTATCTGCAGGCAGCTGCGGTGCAGCAGGAGCATTGCCGGAGGGAAGCTGTGGAATCGCAGGAGTGTTACCGGATGGCACTTGCGGAACCGCAGGCGCACCACCCGAGGGAAGACGCGGAACAATGGGAGCGCTCCCCTCTCCCGGCAGACTTAATTCTGACGCCTTGCTATCGATGAGCGAAGGGGGAGCCGGCATTCCGCCCACAGAACCGTTAGTGCCATTGCCGGCAGAAGGCAGGGTGGGAACAACGATATCCGGCGGGGGCAACGGTTTACCATCATTGCCGTATGGCGGCACCGAATTCGGTATGCCATTAGGGTTAGGGGAAGCATGCGGTGCATCGGCAGCCAGCATGATCCCGCTGTCAGCCAATCCCAACAGAATAATTGCCAGAGAAATCACTTTCCCTATTTTCATCCACCATTCCTATACACGTTAAACGGCGTAATCCCTTACGTTCTAGGAATTTTAATAGGAAATATTTAAATATTTATTAAGGAAAGGTGACGATTGTATTAACAAATGCGCTCTAACCAGCCTTTTTCCGCCGGTGTAAGACTAGACATATGGGCTGCGGCCACTTTTTGGTGGTATTCCTGCAGCCAGCGAGTTTCCGGAGTAGCCAGCAATGTTTTATCGACAAGCCGCATATCAATCGGTGCCAGCGTAATTGTGTCAAACCCGAAATAGCGCTTTCTGCCTGGAGCCGCTGACACTTCCTTTACCACCAGCAAGCTTTCAATACGAATACCATATGCTCCTGCTTTATAGTAGCCAGGCTCGTTGGAAAGAACCATGCCCGGCATAAGCGCCGCATCACCGCCACGCTTGGAGATACGTTGCGGGCCCTCATGCACCGATAAGAAACTACCGACCCCATGGCCGGTACCGTGATCGTAATCCAGCCCAGCTTGCCAAAGATATTGCCGCGCCAGCGCATCCAGCTGCGAGCCGCTGGTGCCTTCAGGAAACACTGCCCGCGCTAATGCAATATGCCCTTTTAGTACCAAGGTAAAATGCGTTTTCATAGCATCGCCGGGCATACCGATGGCAACGGTTCGGGTAATGTCAGTTGTTCCCTGCCGGTACTGGCCGCCGGAATCCACCAGCAGCAATGAATCTTTCTCAAGTACACGATCACTTGCGGGCGTGGGATGATAATGCATAATAGCGCCATTCGGGCCACTCCCAGATATGGTGGCAAAACTAGGGAAGAGATAAGCATCCGATAATGTGCGAAAAGATTCCAGCTTTTCCGCCACGGAGATTTCTGTGAGCGTCTCCCCTTTTATTACAGCATTTTCCAACCAATAGAGAAACCGGGTAACGGCAAGGCCGTCGTGAATATGCGCCTGACTCATCCCGTCTAGTTCCACCGTATTTTTGCATGCTTTAGGTAACCGGCAGGGATCGTCTCCCTCCACCACCGTAGCCCCTGCCTCCTGCAACCGAACATAAAACCAGAAAGGGGAATTCACAGGGTCATAAAGCACATGTTTATGCTGCAAGGCATTCATATCCGCGACCAGCAACTCCGGTGGTTTTACTGTTACTTCCTTCCCCAGATGCACGGCAACATCATCTGAAATACGGTTTTTATCCACATACAACGTTACCGATCCGGAGGCATATAAGATCGCGTAACAGAGCAGGAACGGTGTATATGGCACGTCGGATCCGCGTATATTGAGCAGCCAACATACCGAATCCGGTGCCGTCAATATAGCAGCATCCGCGCCTAAATCGGTGATATCCTCCGCTATACGCCGACGCTTGGCAGAAGAGGATTCTCCGGCATAGGCCAGTGGCTGAATAAATGCCGCTCCCATAGGCGATGCAGGGCGCTCTTGCCATAGACTATCTATCGGGTTAGGCGAAATATCCTTCCAAGTGATAGTTTTTGCAGTATGCTTGTACCTATTTATAGCAGATGCGGTATGCAACTTCGGATCATACCCGATCACCGTTTTATCCGCCTGTTTTCCCAGCCATTTCTCCAGCACGAGATCGCCACTGTTATACAGTTCAAAACCTTTCACTTCGGCCTGTGCCTGCAGGGTATACCTCCCGTCCGTAAAAAAGGCCGATTTGTCCCGAAGGACAACCGCCATCCCCGCTGATCCGGTAAAGCCGGTCAGCCACTGGAGCCGCCGGGCAGAATCCGGGACATATTCGCCCATGAATTCATCATTGAGCGGCAGTATAAATCCATCGAGCTTTTCTCCGGCAAGGGCTGCACGCAATAAGGCTATGCGTTCAAGCATTTATCTTCTCCCAAATCGAGTTTTTAATCTGTTTCAGGAAGGTAGCATGTGCCGCCATTTCTTCTTCGCTTACCGGGAAGGAACGTCTTGGAATGGCAATGGCTTGCGCCACTTCTGTTACGGCAGCAGCAACAGTAGGCGCAGCGTCCAACTGCATTGCGCCCTGCCTGCCCCCCATAAGTTCCAGATAGACATCCGCCAGCAGTTCGGCGTCGAGCAGTGCGCCATGGTAGGTGCGCGCGGAAAGATCGATGTTGAAGCGCTTGCACAATGCATCCAGCTTTGCAGGCGCGCCGGGGAATTTACGGCGGGCGATACTGATAGTATCTGTGGCGCGCTCAAAGGGAATCGGGGCCAGCTTCAGCAGTCCCAACTCGTGGTTCAAGAACTTCATGTCGAATTGCGCGTTATGGATGACCAGCCTGCTGTCGCCGATAAATGCCAGCCAGTCCTGTACGACAGCGGAGAATATCGGCTTATCCTTGAGGAATACGTTGGAGATGCCGTGGACACGGAACGCTTCCTCTGGGACTTCGCGTTGGGGATTGATATAGGCCTGATAGGATTTGCCGGTGCGGATGCGGTCAATCATCTCAACGCAACCGATTTCAATAATCCGGTGCCCCGCTACCGGATCCAGCCCGGTCGTTTCCGTATCAAGCGCGATTTCTCTCATAAGGGATTTTTAGTATAATCGTTCAGTCAAGGCAACGGTGTTGACGCAAAATCTTCACAAATCTCCGCTGGAAGGAAGTTAAATAGGTAGGTAAAATGCGCGCGTTGCTCTGCTCCCAGCCTATTCAGATTATACTGAGAAGGCCATCGCGCCTAATAAACCGGTTGACGAAGCAGTAAACACACTGAAGTATCGTACTTGTAGCGCATTTATTCCAATGGGGGATTGGGATTAGAGAAAGGATTAATGCATGACACAATCCGGTCAAGCCAATCCTGATGATGTACAAGCCGTGCAGGATGTTCTTGGGAAAGCCATGAAAGATCCCCAGGCATGGACAACGATTGCAGGGCTTGAGTACGATGATCGGTTCTTGCATGCGGTGCGCCGCGGACGGATCAAACCATCCCAGACCACCGCAGACATCATACTGGCTCGGGCTCGCCAATTGGGCCTGATTCAGTAGAGTAGTTAATTGTAAAAAGGATCACCAATCAAGTAGGGATCCAGTAGAAGTTAACCACCTCCATGAGTTCTCCCTCACTCATGGACGTGGATCTACCCCTCACCACTCTATATTGCAGTGCAAAAACCCCCGTTCTAACGCAATTGACATGTCATATGCATCTGTCTAAACTAATGCCCCATTGTCATTAACAATCCTCAATCATTACGCTTGTAATTCTATGAACACCTCTTCCACCTTCCGCACTGCGGAACATGATCACAGCAAAGATACTACAGCACTCCATGTCGATAATGTGCTTGACCTCATCGGCAATACGCCCATGGTGCGGGTAAATCATCTGGACACCGGTTGCTGCGAGCTATTCCTGAAATTGGAAAGCCAGAATCCCGCCGGGTCCATCAAGGACCGCATCGCGCTGTGCATGATTGAGGCGGCGGAACGCGAGGGCAAGCTAAAACCTGGCGGCATTCTGGTGGAGGCGACCGCAGGCAATACTGGTCTCGGCCTTGCACTTGTTGCTGGACAAAAGGGGTATAAGCTGACGCTGGTTATCCCGGATAAGATGAGCCAGGAAAAAATTTTCCATCTGAAAGCGCTGGGCACACAGGTCATCATGACGCGCTCGGATGTCGGCAAGGGGCATCCCGAATATTATCAGGACGTGGCGGAACGCATCGCGCGTGAAACCGGCGGGTTCTATGTCAACCAGTTTGAGAATCCGAACAATCCTCTGACGCATGAGCGCTTCACCGCGCCGGAAATATGGGAGCAGATGCAGCAAGAGCTCGACGCCGTGGTCTGTGGCGTCGGCTCCGGCGGGACACTCTCCGGGATTGGTCATTATTTCGCTAAAACCGCGCCGCATGTGGAAATGGTGCTTGCCGATCCCAAAGGTTCCATCCTTGCACCGCTGGTGAACGACAAGGTCATGATCACACCGGGAAGCTGGCTGGTGGAAGGCATCGGCGAAGATTTCATCCCCAAGGTATGTGACATGTCGCTGATAAAGCACGCCTATACCATCACCGATGAGGAAAGCATCGCAACCGCGCGTGATGTCTTAAAACAGGAAGGCATTATCTGTGGTTCCTCCTCCGGGACGCTGATTGCCGCCGCACTACGCTACTGCCGCGCCCAGAAAACGCCGAAACGCGTGGTCACATTTGTCTGTGACAGCGGCAACAAATACCTCTCCAAGATTTATAACGAATACTGGCTGGACGATCATGGTTTTGTGCCGCGCGAGGAAAAAAATGATCTACGCGATCTCATCACCCGCCCGCACACACTCAAGAATGCCGTGACGATTAAGCCCACAGATACGTTGCAGGCCGCCTACCGCAAGATGAAAACCTATGATGTATCACAACTTCCGGTCATGGAAGGCGACAGGCTGGTAGGCATCGTGGCGGAAACCGATATCTTGCTTGCAGTTATCGGTAACACAGAAAAATTCAAGATTCCGGTATCACAGGCCATGGCGCATAACCTGGTGACGATAGAAGTCAGCGCACCAGTGGAAAGCCTTTTGCCGGTGTTTGAAGGCAACATGGTGGCGATTATCGTTGATAAAGGCGAATTCCTGGGTCTCATCACCCCCATCGATTTACTGCAATATCTGCGCAAACGCATAGGTCACGCATGAGAAAGAGCAATCACTGGAAGTTCGATACCCGCGCCATCCATGCCGGGCAGGAACCGGATCCCACCACCGGCGCGGTCATCACCCCGATTTACGCCACCTCCACTTTTGTGCAGGAAGCCCCCGGTGTCCACAAAGGCTTCGATTACGGACGCAGTCACAACCCTACCCGCTTCGCCTATGAACGCGCGGTGGCCGATCTCGAAGGCGGCAGCGCGGGTTTTGCCTTTGCCTCCGGCCTTGCCGCCATTTCCACCATACTGGAATTACTGGAAGCCGGATCACATATAGTTGCCACGGACGATATTTACGGCGGCACTTATCGCCTCTTTGAGCGTGTCCGCCGGCATTCCTCCAAGCTGGAGTTCACCTACGCGGATTTGAGCAAGCAAGAAAACCTGGAAGCCGCCATCCGGCCCAATACGCGCATGGTGTGGGTGGAGACTCCTACCAATCCGCTGCTGAAGCTGATTGATCTGGAAAAAATCACGCAGATTGCCCATAAACATAAGCTGATCAGCGTTGCCGACAATACATTCGCCTCACCGTGGCTGCAGAATCCGTTGGCGCATGGAATCGATATTGTCATGCATTCGGCGACGAAATACTTGAATGGCCATTCCGATATCATCGGCGGCATGGTTGTGAGTGGGAAGAATGAAGAAATACGAGAGCGCCTCAAGTTCCTGCAAAATGCCATCGGCAGCATCGCGGGCCCGTTTGATAGCTTCCTTGCCCATCGTGGTGTAAAGACACTTGGCATCCGCATGCAGCGCCATTGCGAAAATGCGCTGGCTATCGCCACATGGCTTGAAAAACACCCAAAAGTGGAAAGCGTAATTTATCCAGGACTAGCGAGCCATCCGCAACATGCGCTTGCCAAAAAGCAGATGCGCACCGGTGGCGGTATGATTTCCGCTGTGCTGAAAGGCGGCATGGAAGCGGCTAAAACCGCTTTATCGCGTTGCGAAGTGTTCGCCCTGGCCGAGAGCCTTGGCGGCATCGAAAGCCTGATTGAGCACCCGACTACGATGACCCATGCCAGCATCCCTGCCGACATCCGCCACGCCATCGGCATCAAGGACGGGCTTATCCGCCTCTCCGTCGGCATCGAAAACGCCGATGACCTGATTGCCGATCTGGAAGCGGCGTTTAAAGCGATATAATTCCCTGCTTGCATTTACGGCAAGACAAGAGTTTATGTATATCTATAAATACATCTTTCGTCATAGCGTGGCTTGACCGCGCTATCTCAGGCCAAGTGTCGTGTTGCCTGAGATCCCGCGCTTTCGCGCGGGATGACGGGGGTATACACATAAGAGGCTCTCGTATGCGCAAAATCGTTGGATTTTTTATCGTGCTGATATGTTCCTTTCCAGCATTTGCACAGGAACAGCTCAGTGAAAGTGATAAAATTGCCGCGCTGCTGGATGCGTTTTCCACCTCGGATATTACGTTCATTCGCAACGGCGAGGAGCACGACGGAAAATACGCCCGCGAGCATCTGGAGGCCAAGCTTAAGGAAACGAAAGACATCAATACGGGAGAGGATTTCATCAGCAAGGTCGCCAGCACCTCAAAGGAAACCGGCAAACCGTATCTCATCAAGCTCAAGGACGGAACCCAGATTGAATGCGCGAAATGGCTGCGCGACTATCTGAAGCAAGTCGAAGATACGGAACTCGTGGAATAAAACAAGCAGGTGCCAGTGATCCGGTGTCAGCTTTCAGCAAGCTAACATTTGAACCCTGACACCTAGAACCTTTATGCCAGCAGACACCATACGAGAGTATCTAAAGGATATGCCCTCCACGCCCGGCGTGTACCGGATGCTGGATGACGACGGTAATGTGCTGTATGTGGGCAAGGCGAAAAACCTCAGGAACCGCGTCAGCAATTATGTCAGCAGCGCCGGGCTTTCCACGCGCATCATGAAGATGGTGTCCGTGACCGCGAGGATGGAAATCGTCAGCACCGCCACCGAAGCCGAAGCCTTGCTGCTTGAAGCCAATCTGATAAAAAAGCTTAAGCCGCGTTATAATATCCTGCTGCGCGACGATAAAAGCTTCCCCTTTATCCTACTGACCAAAGATCATGATTTCCCCCAGCTTACCAAGCACCGGGGAAAACGTGATCGCAAAGGCATGTATTTCGGACCGTTCGCCTCCGCCGGGGCAGTGAACGAAACCCTGACGCTGTTGCAGAAGGCATTTCTCTTACGCAATTGCTCGGACAGCTTTTTCAAGAACCGCACGCGTCCCTGCCTGCAATACCAGATTAAGCGCTGTTCTGCTCCTTGCGTGAATTACATCTCAAAAGAAAACTACGCCGAGTTGGTAGCACAGACAACGCGCTTCCTCAAAGGTAGAAGCCGCGAGATACAGGAGGAAATCGCCAGCGAAATGGAAAAAGAAAGCCAGGCACAGCATTACGAAAAAGCCGCCGTGCTGCGTGACCGGATAGCAGCGCTCACACGCGTGCAGCACGAGCAGAATGTCATCGCAGGCAGCCTGCCGGATGCTGATGTGATCGCGCTTTACCGCGAAGGCGACCTTTCCTGCGTGCAGGTATTTTTCTTTCGCGGCGGCCAGAATTTCGGCAATAAATCCTATTTTCCATCCCATGCGTCCGATAGCCCGGATGCGGACGTGTTGTCAGCATTTATCGGCCAGTTTTATGTGACCAATCCGCCTCCGAAATTGCTACTGCTGAGCCATGCGCTGCCGGACAGCACGCTGCTCGAGGACGCGCTTTCCCTGCATAGCGAAGCGCGTGTGGAATTGCAGACGCCGGTGCGTGGCGAGCGAAAAGCGGTGATGGATCAGGCACTCGTCAATGCCAAGGAGGCGTTGAGCCGCCATATTTCCGAACATGCGGGCAACAGGGCCATGCTGGAAAAGCTGTCGGAAGTGTTCAGCCTGGATGCACCGCCACAGCGCATTGAAGTATATGATAACAGCCATATCGCGGGCACCCATATGGTAGGTGCAATGATTTGCGCGGACGCCCAGGGGTTCGCCAAAAAACATTACCGGCGCTTCACTATCCGCAGTATTGAGCTTACGCCGGGCGACGATTATGCCATGCTGCGCGAAGTACTGGCCCGCCGGTTCAGACGCTTGCAGAAAGAAGAGCAGGACCATCCGGAAGCATGGCCGGATCTGGTGCTGATTGACGGCGGCGAAGGCCAATTGAGCGCGACAACGACCGTATTTGCCGATCTGGGCGTGGAGAATGTCCCCTATGCCGCCATCGCCAAGGGTCCCGACAGAAATGCCGGGCGCGAATGGTTTCATCTTCCCGGCCATGCGCCGTTCCAACTGGAGCCGAACGATCCGCTGCTTCATTACCTGCAGCGCCTACGCGACGAAGCGCACCGCTTCGCCATAGGCTCGCACCGCATCCGGCGCAGCAATGCTCTGCGTGAATCCACGCTTGACCAGATTCCTGACATCGGCGCCGCCCGCAAAAAAGCCCTATTACAGCATTTCGGATCCAGCAAAGGCGTCGAAGCTGCTTCCGTCAGCGAACTGGAAAAGGTAAAAGGGATTCATAAGAAAGTTGCTGAAAAGATTTATAATTATTTTAGGAGTTAATGCTTCCAATTTATGTATTTTTTATATATAATATTGGAGGTTTTTAACTCTAAACATAGTGGATAAAAAATATGAAGAATTCCTTTAGTTCCCTGCTCCTTTCCACACTTTCCGCTGCTGTGTTACTCTGGGCATCCGCTGCCCCTGCCGAGGACGCTTCCAAAGCAGAGATAGAAGGAATCGTCAAAGAAGTGATTCGCGACAATCCGGAGCTGATTGCGCAGACCATGGAAAACTACAGGAAGAAAAAAGAAGAAGAGACCGCAGCCAAAGCCGCCCAGCAAATCACCGAGTTGCAGGCGAAGCTGAAAAAAGATACTTCGCTGCCCTCTATCGGGAATCCCAAAGGCGATGTGACGCTGGTCGAGTTCTTCGATTACCATTGCGGTTATTGCAAACGCTTCCTGCCGGTTATCAGCCAGCTGGTAGAGGATGACCATAAAATCCGCCTGGTATTTATGGAATTCCCGATCTTGAGTGAGGATTCGGGTGTGGCTGCGAAGGCGGCGCTGGTGGTAAACAGTATTGATAAAAGCAAATATTTTGCATTCCATACTGCGTTGATGAAAATGAACGGCGAGTTCACCCTTGATAATCTGACGGAAAAGGCAAAATCGGTCGGCATAGACGAGGACGCATTCAAAAAAGGAATGGCGAATCCCGCGTTTGAAAAAGAACTCAGCGCGAACAAGGATTTGGCATATACTCTTAATATTCATGGCACTCCTGCTATCGTTGTTGGCAACCAGCTTGTTCCGGGCGTCATCCCCATCGCCGACCTGAAAGCGAAGATTGCCGCCGCACGCGCCGCGAATAAGTTGTAACAGACTTATAAATCTAGTTTTGGTTCTGTGATACGTGGCGTTGTGATTATAGCAACGCCACGTATTTTTTCTGATACTATTTACCCCCCAATTGGAAGCAAATTGGTAATAGCATAGGGTTATAGGGCATTTGTCTAAAAACAATCACTAATTTATATCATAAGCATTTCATAAAAAAGCGTTTTCATATTTAACAGGCTGTACTTTTCGAGTATAATGAGCGGTCTATGCTGGATAGTTTTTCCATATTTCGCCGTTCCGACGGTTCGACTATCATGGAGTATGCCATTCTTGCCCCGGTATTGATGCTCCTATTGATAGGAACCCTTGAGTTCAGTCTGATCATGTATGCCTCTGCCGTACTTGACGGAGCGACTGCCGCTGCTGCGCGGATGGCCAAAACCGGCTATAACAGCAACTCCGTATCCGGCATTCCGCTATGGACATCCAACACGAATTATACTGTGGGCACCATGATCAATAACGGTGGTTCTGTTTATATCTGTACCGGTGCAGGAAAATCCGCCGCCAGCGGGGGACCCACTGGCACCAGCACCAGTGGAATAACAGATGGAACGGCGACATGGGCCTTTGCCTGCGATTCCTCCACCCAGTCACGCTCGGCCTACATCCAGTGTTATCTCGCCCAGCATGTGCAGGGCTTGATGAATCCGTCCAGTATCACTATCGCAACCAAGTCTTACGCCACCTTCAATGAGATAAACCAGCCTGAACCGTATACGGATGTGGGCGGACTGGGACATTATGTAACCGGCGATCCGTACACGGATGTCAACGGCAATGGACAATGGGACTCTGACATGGGCACCATAGGGCTGGGCGGCCCGGGAGATATCGTCGTATATACCGCTTCCTATCCGTGGCCAATTTATACGCCGCTGATACAGCAGTTTTTCGGCAATAACGGCACTGTGGCCATTTCTGCCAGTTCTGTCGTCAAGAATGAACCTTACACTGTTTCCCGATGATTTATGGCATATTTGAAAAAGTATCTTGCAAAGCTGAAACACTGTGAACAGGGTATTGCCTATGTCGAATTTGCGCTGTGCCTTTCCTTGATGATGCTTTTGTTTCTCGGATCCGTGGAAGTATCACGCTGTGTGTTGATCATCCAGAAGCTGGAAAAAACCGTGTCGACCGTCACGGATGTGACGACCCAGACCAATCCCAATACGACGCCACTCACTTCCTCGCAGATGTCGCAGCTGATGAGTGCGGTGACCGATATGATGAGCCCTTATACCGCAGGAGCATCCGATGCCAATATACTGGTCATTGTCAGCGATGTCACGAAGACCGGCAGCGCCAGCCCGGTGCTAAACTGGCAATATTGCGGCGGAGGAAATCTTTCGGCCACGAGCAGGGTGGGAACTACCATCGGCGGAACGGCCACATTGCCCAATTCCTTTTCCATGAATTCCGGCGAGGAACTCGTCGTCGGGGAGGTTTTTTACAATTTCTCGCCGATAGTGTCCACCAATCCCGTGTTAGGCTCTTTCCGGATATACAAAACCGCCATTTTCATGCCGCGCCTGGGTGCATTAACCGGATTTTCCTCACATTGCTGAAGGAGAAGATTATGTTCAAAATGTTTAATGCATTGCAGACTTCGGAAGACGGCAGCGTACTTATCATGGTGGCGCTTGCATCACTCATGCTGATTGCCGCAACCGGCGCAGCAGTGGATATGTCACGCGCACAGACATTACAGCAAAAAATATCTTCATCCCTCGATGCCGCCGGCCTCGCCGCCGGCGCCACTGCCAGCAGCGTGGATCCGGTCGCCCAGGCAACCCGCTATTTCAACGCTAATTTCCCCAGCGGATATCTAGGGGCAGGAACCATTACTTTAAACGCCACCTGTGCCGATACCAGCGGCAATACCGTCACCTGCACCAGCCCCAGCACTTATACCATCAACCTTTCCGCCAGCACTACCCAGGCCACTACCTTCATGAAAGCCGTAGGTGTGAACTCCCTAACCGTCTCCAGCAACTCGCAGATAACCCGCCAGACCTCGGGGCTGGAACTGGCGTTAGTCCTGGACAATACCGGATCCATGGCCGATTCCGTGGATGGGCATACGGTGAGTAACCATCATCCGGCAAAGATTACCGCCCTGAAATGCGCCCTTGCCGGCGATGCCGCGTTTGGCGGCGGAACGACCTGCGAGACCGATAACCTGGTCACTACCGGACTGCTGGATATTCTTTACGGCAGCAACACCACCCTGCCCGATCTTTTTATCGGGGTAGTGCCGTTTTCAGATATGGTCAATGTCGGCGTTACCTCGGCTCCGGGATCCGGTTTTGTCAATAACGTCACTTCCGGTAACAAAGCCAGCATGGGCGGTTGCGTCGACTCACGCAGCTACACCACCGCAAGCACTACAGATGCTGCTATTACACTCCCTGCAGGCGACGGTACCATTACGCTTGATATCGCCGATGACCCTCCCTCCAATACGGTAACAGGCACTTATTTCCAAGCGCTGACCAGCAGCGGCAACGGCGACTGCCCCAACGCTTCCGTCCAGCCGATGACACTCAGCAAAACTACCGTGGTGAATGCACTGGTCAGTATGAGCCCGGCTGGCAGCACCATGATTAACCTTGGCTTCGCCTGGGGCTGGCGCATGCTTTCACCGAACTGGACAGGACTCTGGGGCGCTACGCCAACCTTTACCTATCCTAATACCACGACCACCGTATCGCTGCCGCTGCCCTATAATACGACCAATATGTTGAAAGTCGTGGTGCTGATGACAGACGGCGTAAATACCACCGCACACTCCGGTACGGCTTATGGCGATGTAACCACTTATCCCGATACCGTAGCAAAGCTGGATACCCTGACGAAAACCGTATGCGACGCCATGAAGAGTAAAGGCATTATCATCTATACCATTGGCTTTGGTCCTTCCACCGGTGTCAACACTACCCTGCTGCAATACTGCGCCACACAAAATTATACCGGTGACACCAGCCATTATTATCTTGCCCCGACCAATGCCGAACTTGAATCCGCATTCCAGCAGATTGGCGACCAGCTGGCCAATTTGCGAGTCAGTCAGTAACTTATTGCAATTCTGTTCCTATATCTGGGGAAGTGAAGCGTTTTTCACCTAAAGATGGTCTTCTTTCACCCCAGGTTCTTTCATTCTTTTTCTGTTTATTGCCCGTATTCTTCCCTACTTACTATTTGTAAAATTTCTTCTAATTGTTTAGCAGTAAGATTGATTTTTATTGCGCCATTTTTATAAGTACGTTCGCATTCCTGCAAATGCTCTTTTGTATATTGGCGGATTGTTACTGCAGCAACTTCTATTGTGTCACCGTTAGCTACGGTAATTGGCATGCTAGACTTGGTGAATTACGTTCGTCACCACGCCCCAGATGATTAATTCGTTGCCTTCCGTGAGTATGATGGGATGGAATTGCGGATTCTCCGGCAACAGTGAGACTATCCCCCGCTTATCCTTGTCAAAACGCTTTACGGTAAGTTGTCCGTCCACGGCGGCCACAATAATCCTTCCATTACTGGGTTTGATACTGCGATCCACGATGAGAATATCCCCCGGATAGATAGCAGCCCCTGTCATGGACTCTCCGGCAGCACGCACCATGAAAGTATCGGCCGGATGCCGAATCAGATAGGCGTTCAGATCTACTACATCGTCAATATAATCGTCGGCGGGCGATGGTTCCCCAGCCTGCACGTTGCTCGAATAGAGGGGAATTTTATAGCCTTTCTTCGCGACAAACGCAGCAACGCTGTCGAGCAAACTAAGGGGAATACGTATCGCCTTGGTCGTCTCGCCATGCGGTCCCTTTCCTGCCGGCCTGCCCGCTCCTTTTCGTATACCGCCACGCCCCATAAACACCTCGTTATTTTTACTGCTTGTATTTCATTATGATTAGTGTACATTAATCATAAATGCAACCTCATTTACTGAAAAGGAGAGCAATATGAGCCATGTTTGTCAAGATCGCCGTGATTACGGATTGCCCTGGATTTTAGCTTTCATCATGCTTACCGCATTTACGGTTGCAACCTGTGTCAAGCAACAGAGCATGGTAGCCCAAACAACACCTGCCATCATTGCCATGAAGCAGGCAAGCATTGCGCTACAATAAATGAGTATTCCATGCAGTGTATCAAAGAAAATAATATGCAACCCGTTACATTATATAAAGTCGATCCTGCACTCAACATGCGCCATTTCCACCGCATGGTGATACAGACCGATTTATTCGGAAAATGGAGCTTTATCCAGGAATATGGACGTATTGGCCGCGCCGGAAAGATGTTGGCCATTCCTTATGACAACGCAGAACAGGCAGAAGCGGCATTTAGTGAGTTGCTCACCGCAAAACAGAAAAAAGGATATGTATAAAATAGTCACCGATAGCTTAGTGGTGCAGACGAGGTGCATACTCTTATTGCTTATTTCCAGTGAGTTCGCCAGCTATGTTCTGTCTTTTGGTTGGCACGGTTGGTGGTGGAAAGAGTGATGAAGCCATTATTTATCATATATTCCAGCCTTGCGTTCCGGACGCAAGGTCATAACGAATCTACCGCTGGTGGTCTCTGGATTCAGGGCGATAGATCCAACATATCCGGATTTGATAGCGCTTCGGCATCCGACGCCGGAGCATCCTATCCCGTTTTCACGGATAGAGGATTACCAATCAGACTGGCGGCATCCAGAGAATGGCTGCGGCGCTCTCTATGCCCTTTGCAGCCGACTTGCTGTCCAAAGTGTATCAAGTCACCTATATTCGATATACCTAGAAAAACGCTGTTACTGTTTCATAGTAGGCATTTCCTAATTTCTGCTTAATTACATCATATAAACGAAATACATCATCTTTCTTGAAATGTTCTTGGCATTACACAATACTAGATATATATTTTTGGGTGTAAGTATTTGTCAATTAATACTAGGTTGCCCATGCTTAATGGCGGCACTCTAAAGATAACTCTCGATCTAGCTATACAATTTATATATAGGGATTCTGCTATATGGGAAGGCGTGTCCTTGCTTTATATATCGGCGGCTGATGCACTAAAGGCTCCCTCTTTCGAAGTCACTATAAAAGAATTAATGAAGGCCAATCCGGATGCCATGTGGTTTGAAAGTAAAGATTCGTCCTATATGGTATTGGACGCAAAGCAACCACCGGAGACGTTAGGTAGCAATCTACAGCATTATTTCTGGGCAGAGGATATTTCTTCTAAATGGCAGCAGGTATGCGATGCTCTTGAAAGGCATAGCGGCAGAGTGCCTATAAAGCAGGCCGTTACAGCGATAAATCATTCTTGCTCCATCCTCATCGTGGAAGATGAGCCTTTAATCAACAAAATGATGGAACATTATCTCAGCAAATTCGGCACAGTAACCGCGACGAATAATTACCATCAGGCAATCGCCAATTATATGGTGCAACGTACAGATATCGTATTTCTGGATATTCATTATCATCAAGGAGGCATGGATGGTTTTGACATTCTCAGAAACCTGCTTATTGCTGATAATAATGCCTTTATTGTTATGGTATCAGGTGATGGCACACTGGCCACAAAGCTGCAGGCATTGGCGCTGGGGGCAAAAGGCTTTATAGTAAAGCCTTTTAATACCTCGCATTTCTCACATTATATTACCAAGTTAACCAATAATAACATGTGTTTGTGATATGGAAATACTCTCCAGTAAAAACCGTCAAAACCTGTTGCATTACCTGCAGCAGATTAAGTCACCTCTCAGCGAGTGGGTTCTGGCGGAGATTAGGATGACTGTAACAGAAAGTGATCTGACAGTGGCCAAAATTGCACAATTAACCTATTCGCTATTTAATACGAAGGCAGGAAAAATATATGTCTGCAATGATCGCGAGATACTCGTGCTTATGCATTGGGGCAAGGCAAATGGAGCGGATACAGTTGGCAATACCATTACTGCAAAACTGCCGGAGAAAAGCTGTACGATACGTGTTCAGGAAGCTACTGTAGAAGGCGTTACCACACTTAAACTGTTAATAGGGCAACGGGAAGAAGCATCAAGCGATGCTATTCCTGCAGATGCGCGTGTGGCCAGAAAAGAGAATATTATCATGGTGGCGGATGATGATATGTATATGCGTATGCTGGTGAAGAAAGGCGCACAGTCCATTGCTACGGTACATGAAGTATCAAATGGTGATGAGGTGATGGAGGCGTATAAACAGCATATGCCGGATATCCTCTTCCTTGACATTCACCTGCCAGACAGGGACGGCACGATTTTATTGCATGATATACTGGCTGTGGATCATGCCGCTTACATCGTTATGTTGAGCGCAGACAGCTCTCAGGAGAATGTACAGCTTACTGTAAGCAAAGGGGCAAAAGGATTTCTTACAAAGCCGTTCACCAAAGAAAGACTACTGGAATATATCCAGAAGTGCCCTACTATCTTTTGATACCAATTTACCTTCAATTAGGGAATTGAAGGTGAACTATACGGTGAAGGAATTCTCCCCATACCTCCTCGTTATGCGCTATCCTTGCTGGCACTCGTCCTTACCATTTAACCATTAATTACTTGATTGATGGTTAAATGCTATGAGACTGTTATCCGGTTATATTCTTCAAATATTTCCTGACATGCTCATATTCACTTTTTATTTTTGCAAATAATACTTTGCGCTCTTCTGCCGCCTCCAGATCCAGATGCTGCGCTTCATCACATAATTTCCGCAGCGCTTCGGCGCCAACACCTCCGGCCCCTCCCTTGAACATATGCGCGGCCTCCCTCCATGCTTCTCCTGCCTGGTTTGCCTGGCTTTCTTCAAGAATCTTTATGTTTTTGTCGGACTGCTGAATGAAAATGCCTATAAACTCCCTTTCAGTATCCGCATCTCCGTCCGTGAATGTCCTGAGTTGGGTCAGATTTACAGGAGATGCTCCTTCGTCCATCTCCGTTCTTTTTTTATCATTTTTGTCGGCAGAGGGTGTTTCAAACCGTATCCACTGTCCCAATACCTCTTTTAATTCATCAATGTTAACCGGCTTGCTGATATAATCATCCATGCCGCAGCGCAGGCATTTCTCTCTGTCTCCCACCATGGCATTGGCGGTCATGGCGACGATGGGAATATGGTCTCCGGTTCCTCTCTCCATAACCCGGATAGCCTGAGTGGTGTCATAACCATTCATATCCGGCATATGACAATCCATCAGAATAATATCCCATGTCACTTCCTTGAAGCGTTTCAGCGCCAGAGCACCGTTCTCCACAATCTCAAAATTAGGTATGCCGAATTTTTTTAGCAATTTCTTTATGTACAGCTGATTCAGCGGATGATCCTCAGCGATCATGATACGTGCCCTACCAGGAGGAATAATGCCAACAAATGCCTTATGCTTGCGCAAGCGCTCCTCATGGTTCAGCTCGGAGGTGACAGTGAAGGGAATCATGAACCAGAATGTCGAGCCTTTGCCCGACTCGCTGTTTACTCCAATCGTTCCACCCATAAGCTCCACAAGCTGCCTTGTAATGGCAAGGCCAAGACCGGTGCCGCCGTATTTGCGCGTCGTGGACGCGTCAGCCTGTACGAATTTCTCGAAAATTGTTCCTTGTTTCTCTTTGGGGATGCCTATTCCCGTATCCTTGATTTCGCAGTGCAATTCCAGACGATTTTCGCCTATCCTGGTACTGAAGGCGTTCACCTCAATGCGCCCCTCATCGGTATATTTTATGGCATTGCTGATCAGGTTGACGAGGATACGACCGAAGCGGGTCGGGTCGCCAATCACATACGGAAATGTTTCCCTCTTATAGTTCCGCGTGATGGATATCCGCTTCTCCGCAGCCAAACGCTCCAGTGTCAGCACCGTGCTATGAAACACATAATTCACGTCAAACCCTATGCTTTCCAACTCAACCTCGTCCGCCTCGATCTTGGACAGATCCAGTATGTCATTGACGATCTCCAACAGGTTAGTGGACGCACTGCCGGCTGTCATGGCTAACTCTTCCTGCTCTTTATCAAGCCCTGACTCTCTGAGTAGGCGTAACATGCCAAGTATGCTATTCAGCGGCGTCCGCAGTTCATGCGACATATTGGCCAGAAACTCGGATTTAGCAACGTTTGCTGATTCCGCACTCACTTTAGCATACTTCAATGCCTCCTGCGTATGCACGCGTTCTATCACCTGCGTGAGTTGATCTCCTGCTTCCTTCATTATCATCTGGAGATCCATATTGGCTTCTGTGGTCTGCGGGGTAAAAAACTCAAGCACATAGGCAACGTCACCACTTACAATCACCGGAAAAGCGAACCCGGATTTAAGGCCTATATCAGAAGATGGCGTGGCCCTCACCCTCAGGAAATTGGGGTCGCCGGTGAGATCCACAATCCATAAGGGCGCAAGGTTTTTCCATACACGTCCGGGAAGCCCGGCACCCAGTTCCAGAACCGTACTCTGAGTAATGGCCTGGAATGTCTGAAAACTATCTTGCACTTCCAGAAACCATAGGCCGCTGCATATCAGCACGTCCCTTTCCGCATCCCGCCTGTAAGCATGGCCGATAGGCCATTCCATAAATTCCCCGATCAATTTAAGCGTCATTCTAATCGCGGATTCAATATCCTGCGCCTGGTTCGCGGTGGCGGCCACGCTGCGCAGAAGCGTCACCACACGGGCCTCTTTCTCCGCGCGCCTCTGCGCGTCGGCGCTCGCCTGCCGGGCAGCCAGCAGTTCCCTGCGCCATTTCTGGATGTTTCTAAAAACAAAATACCACGCCACTAATAATACAATGATGACTGCGGATGCCAGAAACAATGTAACGTAAATATTCTTTTCGATATGCGTCAGATTCTCATGCGAGATCTGCCGGACCTTTTCGGAAAGCGCACGCCTTCCTTCCATGTGGATCTGACTGTTTCTGGCATATTCGGGGTTGCTGAGTATTTTATCCGCTTCCCTGGTCTTTCCCTGCTTTATAAGGCTCAGAAATCTCCTATCGGATTCCACTACGAGATCGTTGGCTGCATCTGTCGCCTTTGCCGCGTCCTGCAACTCCTTATCCGGCAAGGAGGTGATTTTTTTGTCCAGATCAATTTCAATGGCTTCAATATAGCGCTTATCAAACTTCTCATCTCCTGTGGCGCTGGTCCTGGCGGATTGGGTAAGTATGCTGTCCAGGTACAATATTTCATCGGCCATTTCGGCCACTTCATGTTCTTTCGCTACAGTATGGGTATTGAAATAATGTATATAGTAACTGTTTCCTCCCATCCATATTACAACAAGAAGCGTGAGGGCCAAGGAGATGGAAAGCAGTTTGGCAGGAAAACTATAGCTATCTTCTCTCGTCTGAGACTTTTTCTCCTTGTCGTACAGAGTCACGGCCAAGGCAAGGCCAAGGATGGTATTGGTAACCAACGATATAATAAATGCAAGATCGTTGAAATTTTGGCTCTGTGCCTGAGTATGTTCGTGGTGGGGAATAAATACAGCGGCTTCCATCCCAGTATAATGCATGCCGCAGATAGCAACGCCCATTACCAAAGCAGCGCCAACCTGTAACAGATGGCGAAACCGTGAGTTTGAGTGCACCAAGGAGAAAGCAATCCACAATGCGGCGGCGGAAGCAGCGATGGCAATAAGCACGGATATTAAAAAGAGGACGGGTATATAACGCAAGTCCGCATCCATGCGCATGGCGGCCATGCCGATATAGTGCATAGCACATATGCCAAATCCCAGTAATACCGCGCATACCGCAATCCGTTTCACCGAAAGCTGCGCGCAGTGCGCAGTCATAAGCACGCCATACGCGACAATAATAGCAATGAGCAGTGAGATAAGGGTAAGCGGAATATCATAATCGACATCCATATGCATATGATAGGCAAGCATGCCGATAAAATGCATGGACCAGATGCCCGCTCCCAGGGCAAACGCCCCTCCCCATAAGATTATGCGTTTTTTCAACACATCAGACACGTCGGCAAGATGCTGCACCATGGCAAGCGCCGTATAAGAGGCAAAGCTCGCAACCAGGTAGGAAAGAATGACTAGGGATATTTCATAACTTCCTGTCTCTGTAAGAACGGGAAGTCCGGTGGAAATAAAAAGACTCTTTATCATAGCGCCTGCATCATACGTACGCACAATATTTTCTTAATTTTAGAAATGCCCTGTCAATCCCAGGAAGACTTGGCGTTCAATAGCAGGGTATGGACTGTTTTGCGTATAAGCCTGGGCAAGATTCGTACCTGATAAAGATAGCGTGAACTCATCAGTCAGCTTATACCCGATACGGGCACTCAGGCTAGTGTAGCCAGCTGTTGGCGTATTTACATAGCTTGTTCCTTGAAAATTACGCAGCATGTCCTTTGAAGTGACAAGCTGCCCATTCGTATCCAGTTCCCAGGGGCCGGTAGTATATCCTAAAAGAACCCTGAAATGACTTACAGGCGTTGACTCTTCATATCCTAATGTGTTCGCAACTGCCTGAGCATCCGAGACACTTGCCCAACTATAGCTTGCATCCCAGCGGAATCCATTCTGACTCTTTCCCATCAACTCTATTTCACTACCGATGCTATGGCTATCCCCTACATTTAACGCTTGTTCAAGCAACCACACATTACCATTTATAAAACTGCTACTTATAGGACGGGGCGGAGATATACTATCCTTACTTGTCTCATAATACACTGACCATTTCACCGTAGACCCAATATCCGGCAATCCACGCTCATAATTGAATTCGTAATTATCAATGATCGTCGGCTTTAGCGCAGGATTGCCCTCAACGTTAACAACGACACCGGGTACGATTGGCGTGGCAAACCATACACCATTTTGTATCATGCTCGGCAGTTGGATACCTCTACCGTATGTCAACCGGAATGTATCCAGATCTGCCGCGCGATATACCAGCCCTGAATTTCCACTAAAAGCATTTATGCTATGGTCATAATCTTTGACAAACGAGTTTGGATCAAGCGTACCGCCTTCATGAATCGCCGAATGATCAACACGGGCAGCATTTGTCCATGATAGCTTATCATTAATTTGCCATAGCCACGTGGCGCTAGCGGCATATACGTCATCATCCAGTTTATCGTTCTGGGGTTGGACAACGCTATTGTCAGCGCTTTGGTTTATAGATTTGCGGCGATATTCAATCGCCAGCCTGAAAGTATTTTCCTTCCCGATACGGAACTGATCTTCCAGGCTGCTGGTATACAAATCTACTAAACTATTAAGATGAGGCGTCAGAGAAAAATCAGCAAGTTCATAATCATGGTTGAAATAATTATTATTGATGACTAATCCATACGGCGTCTGCCAGGAAAAACCTCCCCTTATCGAGTAATTCGTGTCAACGCTGTTTTGAAGGTTATATCCAAGATCTGCACCTTCCTGCTTACTGTTCGAATAGGTAACTTCGAAGTTAGCTTTCAAATCTGAATTGAGGCCAAACACCCCGTTTGAAGAAGCATATTGATGCTGAGGCTTATTATCGAATCGGGATTCGCCAGGAGGCTTAGACGTATCGAAATTATCTCCTCCCATGGCGCCTGCGCTTACTTTTACGCCTCCCCATTCCCCCAAATGCTGAGTGAACGTGGCATCACCAGATTTTGTATTCTGTGTTCCGTAAGAAACATTCGCAGTTTTGTTGTTATCGTAAAGGGGACTATACGTAATAATATTAATGACCCCACCTGCCGCATTGGAACCAAATAATGCCGAGTTAGCCCCTTTGATGACTTCAATCTGGCGGATATCATCCACATTCACCGGCAGATTACCCCATTCCGTACGCGAGTAATCGTCATTAAAAACCTGGCGGCCATCTATCAGTACCAACAAGCGGGGCTGAAATGGCTGCTGATATCCCCGCACCCCCAAATCATACATATTAACACTACTGCGTAATATATCCAGCCCTGGCACCCTTGAGATAATCTCCGGAATATTTCTGCTTCCGGACTGGCGTATTTCTTCAGCAGTGATGATGGTCATGTTTGCCGGCACATCGCTTGAACGCTGCGGTGTACCGGTGGCATTGACGGTAATCGGCTGGCCATACAGCGATTCAAAACTACTGTAATCTACTACCTGGCCATACGCACATCTAGGCATCACTAGCGCAGAAGTTGCCAAGAAAGCCAGCACATGAACTATACGATATCTTTTCATACGCAGCCCACCTACATTTGTTTAGCCAACAGGGTAAAAATCTGGGAAAAAACGATATTAGCCGTATCTGCTGCAGCCTTACTGTAATAGATGTCCACCATAGGCTTCGATACGATGCCAATGACACATTTTCCTGCCCGCACGCATGCAAGATCGGTTGACATGGTGAGAATATTTTTGCCGATGGAGATTTTGCTTATCTCCTCATAGTAATCTTTCAATCCGCTTGTTAGAATGGCCATCCTGCTATCCGCGATAAGGCCAAGATTATTCACCGGCACAAGAACAGATATGAGTTTAATATTACCCGGGGTTTCAAAATTGCCTTCCAATATGGCTTTGATTCCCTTGGCCTCTTCGCTGGAACCCGTATCTGCAGGGTTATATATAATGGCAAAGCTAGTAGGACCGGTTATCTTTTTAGCAAGTAGTGGCAATATTTTCATGCTTACCAGAAGATCCGCCTTGTCCGTAGCAGCAAGGGACGGCATTGAAACTATCAGGGAAAGGGCGAAGACAGTTAACATCAGCATATTGCGCATACATAACCGCCCTGCCTGCCCTGAATTACCCATCATCACTCAACCAGAATTTAATCTGTTAGTGCACAACGCTAAATCACCTCTTTATACATATATGCAAATTTAGAATATTACATATAATTTTGCCAAGCTATGGCAATATGTCATCCAGCTGTGACAAAAATGTAGAAAAACTATTTATTATGAAAAAATTAGAGCATGTCCCCAATTACTACTACACATAAGCTTTTCTTTTGATGTTATTAAATCTGCCGGCGTAGAAAATACGTCTGACTTGCTTATCCTCAGAGGTTTGTACGAAACTGGGCGAACTAATAATTGTTATGATTAAGCAATCTGATGAACAGCTAGAATACTGGAAAGTGCGGTGGTGCGGGCGGGGGGACTCGAACCCCCACGAGCGGTTAAGCCCTACGGATTTTAAGTCCGTTGCGTAATTTGCCATTATATTGATAATATTATATATATTAACTATAATAAATGTGTATGTGTAAGAACATGTGTAAATTTTGATGATTTTGCACTCCTTTTTTGAATTCTCCCCTCCCCCATTTGGTTAATAATTATGAACCTTCATTTGTTTGAGTATTCTTGGAGCTCGCCCATTGGCTTAGCTGAACTATCCAAACTGGTGAGTGAGAACTTGAAGATTTCAAAGGTATGAAATCTCCACTCCAGACTCTGTATTAATCAGCTTTATGAGATGATCAGGAATTGCCTGCATCAGCTGGCAAAGGTCTTCCATCATTGCTTTCGTCGACAGAAAAGCCATATTGTACAGTTCAAATGGAAAAAGGCGATGCCTCAATGAGAATCCCGAGAATTAATACTCTGGCTTTGCTGT
>JABDGA010000017.1 GCA_013286285.1 Alphaproteobacteria bacterium
ACCGAAAATTTCTGCTTTTCCTGCATCCGGACGCGCCAAATCCAGTATATTTTTAATAAGCGTGGTTTTCCCCACGCCGTTGAGGCCAATAAGGCCAAACAGTTCGCCCTTTTCCAAGGTCAACGAAATATCGTCCAATACCAGGTTATTCCCGTATCTCTTGGTAATATGCTGAATGTCAAGCGGATGGTTCATACGATAAATATGGTTAGGAAATGATGTTAGTATCACTTTCAAAAAATAAGGGCGTATTCATTTTATATGGCCATATTTTTTGACACTAGTGAGAGGGAGAAGTGATTTCTTTCGCTTTTTCGTTAAGAGAATCAGGTTTAATCAATCCTTCCCGGATTGCAAGCGCTCTGATAACAAAAGTCTGGTTGGGCCGCATCTGCAGTATGATAGCGCCATTGGCGCGATCCAGCGCGATATTGTCCGGCAGGTTTTTGCCGTCGCCCGTGACCTGGTTCCATATATCATATACCTGTTCCATGGCTGCAGGCTTCCATACGATTTCAGCCTGCTTGCGCGATATTTTGCTCACGTAGAATTCCTTGCCAGGTGCATTGCCAGCGCTGGTGATAATACGTCCGTTCAGGCTTACATACCAGTTACCGGACGAATAATAGACAATGGAACCCATATAGAGATTGGGTACGGGAGATATTTCTCCTGCAGGGGGCTGACTGCTGAACAGATCGGATAAATTATCCTTTTGCGGCGCTTCCCCCTGTTTGTGCTCTTCATAGCTGTCATACAGTTTAAGCATTTGCGTGACTTTATACATGTCATCGCCGGAAAACATAAGCGTCATATTCGCATCGTAATCGGCAGTGCGGGCGTTCACATCCGGCGGATGCGTGCCTGCGGCGGCCTGTGCCGCTGTGCTCATCGCCGGAGGATTGGCGGAAACAGGTGCAGGAACATTCACGAGCGGCGGGGGAGGTTTTATTGCCACATTTTGCGGCGCGCTGATAATAGGCGTGGGAGGGGAAACAGACACTGGCGGCGCAAGTGCCGGCAAAGCAGCCCCGACAGAGGATGAGCCGGGTGAGGCGCCACCGGGTTTCGTAGGTACAGGAGCGCTGCTTGCAGCAGGCAGATCCGGCAACTCCAGTACTTCTTCGCTTTTAGAGGAATTGGCAGGGACGGTCTCAGGAGATTTCGGCTGCGCATCGGCCAGTGGCGCCATACAAAACGCAGCGATGCTCACCATTGCAAATGTCAATATAAAATGTGGCGTTCTATTTGGCATCATTTAGGACCATTCGCTGGTGTGGCTTCCGGAGCAGGGCGTATGCCGAGCCACATAAAAGACAATTCTCCCTTTACCATCGGCGTAAGGCTGTGGCGGCTTACTGCCTGTGTCACGATAGTGCGGGACAATTCATCGATCTTGGTCAGCCTGAGGTCGGAAACCACGACGACCCCGGGCAATTTATGCTGCAAGTCATAGATAAAATTATAGACCGAATTATCCGTAAGCGCATTAAACATGATATGTACATTGCTTCTCACCATTTTACCGCTTTTCATGCCCATGCCACTATCTGGCACTTCCGTGGTAGAAGAAACGGTCACTTCCAGATTATTGGCAAAATGGTGGGTTTTGCGCAAAGAAGTCAACAGGCCTGCGATAGTCTCTCGATCAATGACAAAACTCGTATTATGACTTTTAGTATATTCATCGTAATATTTCGCCACCTCGTTCTGGGTGCCGAGCGTGGCCTCAATTTCCCTCATTTCGGCATTTGTAGTATTGTTCTGGCTTTGTTTCGCCGCCTGTTCCGCCAATACCGTATCGTTATAGTCCGATAAATACATGGCCGCCCCCAGCACTACCGCCAGGACGGCGGCAATCGTCAGCACATTCTTTATTAGTACCTTCTTTAATAATGCATCTTTGGACGTGGTTAACATATAAAGGGTTGTTAGTTAATTATTTAGGTTTATCCAGAGGGCCGCTCATCTCTATTTTCAAAATATCGCTTTGCCCGCCGGACGCTTTTTCCGCTGTATTTTCCGTGTCGCCGATGACAGTCTTGATATCCGCGTTGTCCGACGTAATGCCGGGAGCGTCCGGATAGTTAATGGTATATGCGGGAAAACCGGCTTTCATCCTATCCATGAGCTGGTGTATGCCGTCTACGAGCTGGGCGCGGATCTGATGAGGAAAAGTCAGGTTTAATTCCACTTCCGCCTTTATCTCCCGCTTGTCGGAAGATTTTGTCACATTTTGCTCGCCTGACGTGCTCCAGTGAAGTGTTTTTGCCAGCCCGGCATTCTGGAACGCTGACATTAAATTTCCGACAAACGGCAATGGATCGAACTGCTTCTTAGTAAACAGTTGCGTGATGGTCATGATATCGCTGTACAGGTTGATACTCTTAGGCAGCATCGTCGATCGGGCTTTTATTTTATTCAAGTCTTCCGCAAGTTTCCTGTGTTTTGACTCCAGACTCTCGATATCCTGCCGGGTGCTGAAAATACTGAATACGCTCATGCCAATCCAGAGCACCAGGCAAGCAGCTCCCAAAGCGCCGGATATTTTTGCCTGCTTTGTCAACAGGAACAAAAGCCCGAGTTTTTTGGTATAGGGGGTATAGAGTGGGAGAATCAGTCTTCTTTGTTTGGCGATGAATGCCGAAACGACGACATCGCCGAAATGGTCTTCCGGCTGCGCCGCATCTTTCAGCGACAGCATGCTGGCCACTTCATAGGGGGTGAGGAAATGGTGCTCTCCGGCTTTAATGTTTCTGGGATCCAGCGCACGCTTGATTTCGTCGGAACAGATAATGCTTATGGATAGGGATGACGAATCCTGAAGCCCGAGCCTTTTCAGGTACTCCAAAGTATTAATCATTTCCTGCTCGATATTGCCGGCAATGACGTCCGGAGTTGAATCGCCGAAAGGCTGCGCCATGCGAGTAAACACCAGCCTGCCCGCGCGCATTACAATCTGCCGGAACCCGCCGACCTTATTATGGCTCACCAGCACCTGCCATTCAAACCGCGGGGTATCCTTATCCCTGCCCTTGAGGAAAAATTTTTCCAGCGCTTTCATGAAATTTTGCGCTTCGAGCGGGAACAGCCCCATGCCCTTGAGCGGATTGGGACGCTCGGTTATAAAGAGAATCCATTTCTGCAACGTGCTGCTATTGGCGAGCGATACCATCATATAGTTCCAGTCCTTACGCCCGGTTTTTTCCCGGTCGAGGATAAGGTATCCCTTGATGTCGTCCGGAGAAAAATCCTTGGACAGACGGCGGTTGATGATTTTTCCAACACTGAACGACGATACCGGCGGCAACGTCTGGCGGACATAGGATTGATCCATCACATCAAAAAGGATGGTAATGGGCGAATGGGGAGCATTCTCCAACGCTTCGTGAATCCCCTTGACATGGACGGGATCCGGGGACTGCGCGAACAGCCTGCGGATAATCGTCCCTTTCTGTATCTGAACCAGGACGGCTCCCTCATCCCCCACCATCAACACGAAAACACTGGCGGCAGAGAATTTGTTTTTTGTATGTTTTGCCCGCATTACAGGTTCATTTTGCTGAAGGATTGATACAGAGGCCCGAATACCGCCGCTATGACCCAGAATATCAGTATGCCCATGACAATCGTAAGCACAGGCTGAATCATGCCAACTACGGTTTCAACCGCGTCGTTGATTTCTCTTTCATAGAAGAAATTGATGTTCTCCAACGATTCGGTCATATTGCCGCTATCCTCGCCGATTTTGAACATCCGCACGACCAGGCTTGGAAACTGGTTGGACATGCGCATGGATGCCGTAAGCGACATGCCTTCCGATACGCTGCGCGTCATTGTGTCTATGGATTCCTGCAGCACCCGGTTAGCCACCACGTTCTTCGATGCCTGCAGCGACTCCAGTATGCCGATACCGCTATTAAAAAGCACCGAGAAGAAATGCGTGAAACGGGCAAGGTTTATCTTGCGGCTTACCGACCCCAGCATGGGTAGCTTCAGGATCAGGCTGTCAATGTTATAGGCAAAAGGCTCTGACATGCGATACGCGGTGATGAACAGCACGATGGCCAGCACGGGAATACTGAAAATCAGGTACCAGTAGGATACGAACGCATTAGAAACCGCAATCAGGGCACGTGTATGCAGCGGCAGCGCAAATCCCTGCGCAACCATGAAGTCTATCAGCTTCGGCACGACGAATATCATCAGCGTCGCAATGACGCCGCTCATCACCACCAGCAATGCCAGAGGATAACGCACCGCCTTTTTCACCTTGCGCCTCAAATCGGAAGTCCATTTCAGATGCTCGGCGATATGCAGGAAAGATTCCGAGAAATTACCGGTTTTTTCACCGGCGGCGATCAGGCCGACAAATACATCATTGAACACATGCGGATAATGCGACAAAGCCTTGGAGAGTATTTCGCCGTTTTTCACATACTCATACACCCCGGTCATGACGTTCCGCAAGATGTTGGAATCGGTGGTATCGCGCACATCGGCAATGGCATCCAGCAGCGACACCCCGGCACGCCCAAGCTGCTCAAGGTGCAGGCAGCAGACGATCAGGTCCTGGATTTTCACCCTGCCGGAAGCGCTTCCCTTCTTTTCAAGCAATTCCTTGAAGTTTAATACTTCAAGACCGATCTGTTTCAGGCGCTCTTCCAGATCTACATCGTTTTCCGCCATCACCACGCCTTTTATCGTGCGCCCGGATTCATTGACTGCGGAATAGCGGTACTGCGGCATAACACCTCTTTTTAACAGCTTCTTGTATAACACCCAGAAAGAATAAGGATTTTACCTAGGTACCAAACTGTGCTATTATATACTGATTGTTGTTGAAGCGCTTTTCAAGTAATTTTGTAGGAATGTCTCAATTTCAAATTCCAACTTGCCCCGTTCTTATGCCGCTTCATTCCCGCGAAGGCGGGAACCCCTTCTGCAACAATCGATTGCGTTGATACAGAGATGCCTGTCTTCGCAGGCAGGACGAGATGAAAAATTTAAACGGAGACACCACCAATTTTATATTAATACTTCTAGCCTGGGGGGATATGTCGCGGAAGACATTTGTAGTGTTGTTCGTTTTAATCGTTTCCGGCTGCCGCCCGACGGCGTTGTGGTTTTCCGAGCCGCAGGGACCGCCGGAATTCAAGCTCGGCTGGGAGGACGGGTGCGACACCGGCCTTTCCGCGGAAGATAATGGATACTGGTACCGGGCAATGTATGGATACAAGAAGCGCCCCGAAATGATGGATAATGAACTTTATAAGAACGGCTGGAACGAAGGCTTTTCTTATTGCCGCTTTACGGAAGCGGCGCAAAAATCGAAATAACGGTTTGCGAGACCTCTTTCGTTATTGGCGCAGCAATATTGCATTCCCCTCGCCCGCAAAGCGGGAGAGGGCTGCGCAGGCTTAGGCGCGGAGCGCCTTAGCCGTAGCTGGGTGAGGGTGCGTTTATTCCCCCCGCCTCGGTTTGCCTTCAAAGTTAGCTGCACTAACTTCGAAGGCAAACGCCCCCCTCTTCCCTCAAAATTGGACAAGGAAAAATAGGAGAACACATGGCCAGTGACGAAAGGGGCCTATTTTGAATTCGTTCATTTCCGTTGACCATTCCCCGCCGCCGCTTATGATAACCGTTGTGAACGCGCAGTGGCGTTCATGGGGCGTAGTAACCCCTAAATTATCAGCGGTGTAGTGTACCGTTATAAACACCCCTGCCTCTTCTTAGGGCGGGGGGCATGTGCGTATGTTCAAGGCGCAAGCCTAAAGGCACATGCGAACCTTTTCTGATAATTAGGTTTTACTAACCCCCGCCGCCAGCGGCAACGCTGGTGGCTTTGTATTTTAACAACAAAGCGGGGGCAAAATGTTCAGCGAAGCGCAAATCCGTAACCTTGAAGTGCGTTATGCGGGAATCCTGATACAATTATTGGCTACGGAGGATTCCCGGCGTAAGGGGATAAACCATTATACCCTGTTGCAGGAAATAACCGCTGCGCATTTTTATGTCAAAGGCATGGAAAAAGGGGGTATGACCGTCTTGCTTGCGATAGAGAAATCCGTCACCGAAGTCGCGAGCGCTTTCCTCAAAAGCGGAGAATGCTTCGACAACTTCCGTCCCGGCGACATATATGAGCGCGTCTGGCCGATCCTCCTCAGGAATTTGGAGGAAATGCCATAAATTGACAAAATCCGTCATAAAAAAATTCGCAATAGCAACATATACTAAGTAAGAATAAGCTTTTTTATAATTAGCTACTTCCCCTAAAAAGGTTCCCGCCCCTGAAGCAATGGCTTAGGAAGAGCCATCTTCCTTAACTAGCCCTATATCCGTCCTCAGACACGGCATTTATAGCGGACGGCTTTTTTCAGTCCTCACGATTGGAATGCTTGCATAAGCTCTGTGAGTTAGGTACGTTTTAAAAAATTTTTACCTTCTCAAACGTCACCACCTATATGCCCCCTCATTTACGCATTGCTTGCATTGCCGATAATACCAAAAGGGCCCGGGAAGCATACCGGGAACTTGCCGCCCAATATAATTTCGTGAACATCCCGAAAAAGCCGGATCCATCCACTGCCAAGGGATTGGATACGATAGTCGTGCTGGGTGGCGACGGTTTCATGCTTCAGACCATGCATCAGTATATGGGATATAACGTGCCGTTTTATGGGATGAACTGCGGCACGGTAGGTTTTCTGATGAACAGCTACTTCCTTGACGATCTGCCGCGCCACATTGAGGAAGCCCGGCGTCATACGCTGCATCCGCTTTCGATGTATGCGCGTGACGTCCATGGCAAGAGTTTTGAAATGCTCGCCATTAACGAAGTTTCGCTTTTCCGCCAGGGCAGGCAGGCCGCTAAAATCTCCATCACCATTGATCATGTGGTGCGCATTTCCGAGTTCGCCGGAGACGGCATCATCGTCGCGACTCCTGCAGGCAGCACAGCCTATAACAGCTCAGCGGGAGGCCCGATCATTCCGCTCGGCTCCAACATCCTGGCGCTGACGCCGCTTTCCCCCTCGCACCCGCGCCGCTGGAAGGGCGCCCTCCTGAACCACCATTCCTCCGTCATGTTTGAAACCCTCGACCCGGTAAAGCGCCCAGTCAATGCCGTCGCCGACTTTACCGAAGTGTGCGACGTGGTCTCCGTCGCTATCCATGAGGACACGAAAACCCGGATAACGGTATTATTCGACATCGAGCACAACCTGGAAGAACGGATTATCAAGGAACAGTTTATGTAACAGGCTCAATGGGATGGTGCAATAGCATACTCAAGTTCGTTATATTTAACTAACAACCTGCAATCCTGTATTTCTATGTACAATTTATTAAGGTGTTAATACAGATTTAACTAATTCAGCAGTATAATTTAGATATTACGCGGTAAAAATATATACATGAAATATTTTTTTGACGCTTTTGACATAAATATTTAATAATTTACTGTTATATATAAATAAAGCACATGTTATACTTATATATACAAGTTCGCTCTCTTGCATATGCAAAGGAGTTTAAGTTAAGGAAAAGCTACTATGTCATACCTTAAACACAAGCGTCCAGGGAACGCCTCCCATTTATGGCGCGTTGTTTTAATACTCGTGCTATTTGTATATAACGTTATAATAGCTTCTCCTGCTCTTGCAGGTACTGCTGGCAATCCATGCCAAGGATTGTTGTTGAATAACCAATGCGGCTTGAAATTAAGTAATGGCAACCAAGGCATAGGTTCTTTTTGTGCAGGTGGCGGCTGTAATGTCGGCCTCCCTGACAAAAGCGATGTGGGTACCCTTTATGTATGTTATTGCCCAAATGCGAACGACACAAGCAGTTGCGTTGTAAAATTCGCAGGCTGTTGCCCGGATTGCCAGACACAGTTAAGCTCCCCCCAATTGCCCGATGTGTGCAGCGGCAGCGGTCTACCGGGGAGTTATAGCGCCTGTACTAACAGCAGCAGTAGTAGTGGCGGCAGCAGTGGAAGTAGTAGTGGCGGCAGCGTTAGCCCATTGACATCAATACTAAATGGCCCAGGCCTTCCGCAAATCAGCTGTGGCTTCCTAAACGGAGCATGTGAGTGTCCAGCCTCCTTTGATGGCACATGCACTCTGGATCAGAGCACCGGTAACTATCGCTGTCCGTCGGACTTATGTTCTCAGCAAGTATGTGGAGGTTCTTCGGGATGGGCTGCAGGAACAAGTTGTCAAACCTTTGACGCCTGCATTAAAGGCGGAGGCACAGATGTGCAGGGACAGGTGAATTGCCCATCCGGCCAGGTGTGCTGCTCGCCGTTAAATAACGGGAGTTTCTGTAAAAAGCAGGCAGCAGGCGCCAGTTGTAACAACACCTGCGGTGCAGATTCAACAGATGCCGGCACCCTTGATTGTCCCACTGGCCAAGTGTGCTGCTCGCCATCTAGCACTCCTAGTATCAGCGGAACTCCTTGTAAAAATTTCTTTGGCGGCACTTACATTACTGGTGCCTGTACGACCAATGCTATATGCGGTAAGACCCCTGGCTCCTTTTCTTCCACAGATCCAGCTTGCTCCAGTGATCAGGTTTGCTGTGCACAAACCCCTGTAAATAAGGATGGCAGTTTGTGCAATTCCATCAAAGGAATGCAGTGTGAAACGAGCACTGCTTGCATTACTGGCAATGGCGTAGATACCGGCCAGTCAGATTGCCCCTCCGGTCAGATTTGCTGCCAAGTAAATTTCAATAACGGCAGCAACTGCGCTTCACAATACGGCGGTAAATGTATGACCTCTGCTGCGTGTACGAGTGCAACGGAAATAGACTATGGCCAGAGCGATTGCCCAATTACCCCCAATAGCCTGGTGTGTTGCGTCAGTAGATAGTGATTCATAGGATCACGTGAAAGAGTTCGCTCTAGTTTACCCCGGAAAAAAGGATATTCATATCAACCATACGGTATCATTCATTTGCAAATGATGATTTTGTATGATGGAAAATCCGCGAATTTATGTGGAACCGGCTGGAATGACATCAGATAATACTTTTTAAAGGAGAACTGCCATGACAAAGAGTGCGCTACCGGGAAGAAGAAAATTCCACAGATTATGCGCACGCCTTGCACTCACGAGCTTGCTGGGGTGCATCAGTATTAGCAGCAATGCGGGTAATCCTCCCTTCGTGATAAATCCATGCTTAGAGAAAGATGCAGGCACTCCGGGAAACTGTCCATCGGTGGAACCGCTGGGCATGGCTCTTTACCAGACCGGCCCCAGCATAACATATAACGCGGATCACAGTATGAGTCTTTTCGTCCGCGATGGAAATGCCTATCTGGCGCTTGCCTCTCAGATGAGGGCGGGTGCAGCCCCCTGGCAATGGCAAAACCTATTATACGGCGGCTTAAACAGCGATCCAGTGGTTATCTCTCGTAATGGCGGCGATCTCGATGCCTTCTATATCGGGCTCAATGAAGCCGTGTGGCATATTCGTCAGAGCAACGGTCAATGGGGTAACCATACCATTATCGGCGGTGGCGCTGGCGGCCAGGTAACCGTGGCGTATACCGCCGCCTCAGACACGGCACAGCTCTTCTACAAAGGCGATGATCAATCCCTGATGACGATTATTGAGAAATCCGGCACGTGGAGCAAGCCTTCCGCCATTCTGCCGCCCCAATCCGTCACCAGCAATATTGCCAGCCTTGATGTAGCTGCCGGTAATCGTTACCTCTTCTTTCGTGGAATAGACGGAAGCCTCAAAATAGTATCTCTTACTCCCGGTTCCTCTGCAGCAAGCCCCCCCTTCACATTAACAAAGCCTTGGGCAGTTACCGGCAACATTACCCCGATGTTTGACGCAAGTGGCAATATCATCGTGTTCTACCGGGGTCCTGACTCCGCACTATGGGATGTATCATCAACAGGAAGCACAGGATGGGGCTACCCTACTTCCCTAGGCGGACGGGCAAGCAGCGATTTGTTTGCAACATTCCTTCCCGGCAAGCGGCTGCGTGTGTACTACCGTTCCACGGATGGAGGCGTATATTACGTGCAACAGGAACAGGGCACGACCACAGGATGGGGCAAACATAAGCACCTGCTCGGGCTGTCAGCAAACGCCAAGGACTCTTCCGGAGCTGCACTTTTAAGCCAAACGCTTTTCAGCAATCCCGTAGCAGGTGTTACTCCGGACGGAAGACAGGAGGTGTTCTATACTGGCAATGACGGCAACCTATGGCATACGGAGGAAACGGCGACATCTTCGCCCCAGCAGCTCTATCCTGCCTGGACTCCCCAAACATCGTTAAGAGGGCTGGGGACAGCCCCACGCGGAAACACTATAGTCGCATTTGCTGCGACCGGGGCGCAACCGATAGCGTCCTATAATACGCTTGACGCAGCCACAATATATCGCATCATCGGCAACGCGCCGTTCCTTAATTTGTGTCTCGCGAATCCTATGCCTGTAATAGGATTTGGCCATCGGGTAGCAAGTTGCTACGGTATGCCGATTATCAGCCGCGCCATGGGCATTGCCTTGCTGCAGGATGACATCCAGACGGCCATAACAGCCGTCAAAGCCAACACAAAAGGCTCCGTCACGCAGGCACAGTTTGACGCGTTGATCAAAGCGCAACTCCAAAAAATGGGGATTTTGTAATCCAGACTTACCTTATACCCGCTCATACCCCTTTATCACCAGCCCATACCCGTCTAGCCCCACAACCGGGCGCTGGGAGTTGGACAGTAGGATCATTTCCCGGATACCGAGATCGAGCAACACCTGCGCGCCGATGCCGTAATCACGTAAATACGCATGCGGCTCCGGCGTTTCGCCCAGACGCATCCTTACTTTGTCCAGCAAGGCCGAGCACCTCGGCTCGCGCAACAGCACAATTACGCCGTTGCCTTCCCTGCCGATGCGCTGCATCGCCGCATGCAGGTCGGTGGCTTTGCTATCGTAAGTATCCCCCAGCACGTCATGCAGCACGTCAAGCGCATGCATCCGTACCAGCACCGGCGTATCAGGACGTATCTCGCCCTTGATGAGCGCGACATGTTCGGCATACTCAATTTTATTGGCGTAAATCCGCATCTGGAAATGGCCGCCATGGCGGCTCTCAAATCCAGTTTCCGCAACGCATTCAACCAGCTTTTCGCTGCGCCTGCGCCAAGCGATAAGCGAGGCAATCGTAGCAATTTTCAAATGATGCTGTTTTGCAAATGTTATCAGATCGGACAGACGCGCCATGCTGCCGTCATCGTTCATAATCTCGCAGATGACACCGGAAGCGTTAAGCCCGGCAAGGCGGGCAATATCCACTGCCGCCTCCGTATGCCCGGCACGCACCAGCACGCCGCCGTCGCGCGCCATCAGCGGGAATACATGGCCGGGAGACACGATATCCCTTGCCGTCTTCGAGGAATCAATCGCCACCGCAATCGTGCGGGCGCGATCGGCGGCGGAAATGCCGGTAGTGACGCCAGTCGCCGCCTCAATCGAAACGGTAAATGCCGTCTGGTGGCGCGTGCCGTTATGGTGCGCCATCAATCCCAATCCCAATTCTTTCACCCGTGCCTGGGTAAGCGTCAGGCAGATAAGCCCGCGCCCGTATTTTGCCATGAAGTTGATCGCATCCGGCGTCGCCATCTGGGCAGGAATGACCAGATCGCCTTCATTCTCACGTGCTTCGTCATCCACCAGTATGAACATGCGCCCGTTGCGGGCGTCTTCAATAATTTCTTCAATAGATGACAACATATACCCATCGCGTATCAAGAGTTGGGATGGCAGTCAAGGAATGCGATGGGTATATTCTCATTGGAGCCGTTTTCCGCAAAGCAGAAAACGGCAAAAATGCCGTAGATTAATAGGACATAGCGTGAGTGTTGACAACCTCTTATGGAAAACAATTTCCTCCGGAAAAGCGGTTTTTATGCATTTTCATGCAAAGGGGAAATTGCCATAATGGAAACCTAATATATTGGATAGTAAGTGTTATAATAACGCCTATAAGAATTATTCGTATACATATATATGTTGTTTTTTTATGCCGAAATTTCCGAATTCACTGGATTTTTATTTAAAATATCCATTAATGAGGCGTTATGAGGGGCACATGGCAGACAGTTACGAAAAACGCATCATCCGGTCACTGCGGCAAATGACACAATATCTGGATAAGCATTCCAGACAGTTGCTGAAACATCAGGATATCACCGTGCCGCAGGTGATGTGCCTTAATGAGTTGATGGAAAAAGGAGCGCTTACCGTTGCCGTGCTGGCCGCATCCATTCATTTAAGCCCAAGTACCATGGTGGGGATTATCGACCGGCTGGAAAAGAAAAAGCTGGTGACACGGGTGCGCAGCAATGTCGATCGCCGTGCGGTGTTTATTGAGGTGACCGAAAAAGGACGCAAATTCATTACCGCATCGCCGCACCTTCTGTACAATAAGCTTAACGAAACACTCCAGCGTCTTTCAGAAGAAAATAAGATTCAGGTTGCCAATGCGCTTGACCTGCTGATTCTGCAGATGGAAAAAAGCACGTCCTTCAGTTAGAGCCACTAAGCCCTTAGCGTTTGCCTGGAAACCCTCTTAAAAAGCAAGCGCGAGGGAGACATCGCCATAAACGCCGTCGCTAAAGAGATCGGTATGCGCGTAGCCGACAGAAACCGAGGCATTCAGGCTGCTCAATATATGGATATCGCCGATAAAGCCGCCGATGCGCTGCTGATCAAACGCGTCATTGCCCAGAAACCCCACTTCCGGCCCCATCGCGAAACGGCCCATATTATATCCGAACCTGCCGTTCGCCCAGTAGGTGTTGAATGCGGTGGAATAACTGCCCTTCATATCCGCAAATGTCTTGTCGTCAAAGTTGAGCCTGGCATCGGCAGCGCCTTTGATACCGAATTCCGAGCCGGTGGCGGAGTTCGATCTATCGGTTTTATTCAGGCTCGTATTTTCGTAGTCACCGCCAACATATAAGGCAACTCGGCCATTCCCGAAGAATTTCTGGTAGCCTGCCATCAGATCGACATTGGTCATATCCGCGTTGATGCCGGGATTGCCTCTTCTATCGTAGCTATACTGACCGTAGCCGGCATCTCCACGCGCCAGAAAGCCGTCGGCATTCAACTCCTTGCTAAGGGCGGCGACGCCTCCAATAGTGCCATACTCCAGATCAGGGGCACCGGTATACCCGCCGAACACTTCGCTGCCCGCGCAATCGGCGGATGCGGCAAACGCAATAATGCTCAAAGCCAGAGAAAATGCGATATAATTCTGCCTGCCCATGATTCGTGCCCCCTCACAAAAGATGTTCGATCGGAGGGCAATAATATTTCCGAAATTCAATTCTGAAAACGTAAAACCTTCAGGCATCTTACAGAGGTCAGCATATTTTTAGCGCTCGTGTTTTTTGTGTCACAGCAAGTTGGCTATGAGTGGCCGGGAAACGGATCGACACCGGAAGACGCCGTCGCAAAATCCTTAGGCGTCCTTGCCGCCTGCGATTGCGTCCATTCTTTAAGCCTTTCTTTTTGTCCCTGCGGATTTTTTACATTACGTTCATCGCCTGCCATGCACATCTGTGCCTGCGTATTTTCATTTCCCTGCGACTGCCCCCACATTTCAAGCCGCTCCCTTTGTTCCTGCGGGCTTCTTACATTGCGCTCATCAGATACTACAGGAACGTCAGCGCCCGGTTTCTTAAGTGTAATGCCAAATTCCACAAATACCGCTTCGGGATTCATGCCATTTCTAATGGCAGCGGCGGCCTGGTTGACTTCCTTCATATCCCCATAGCGATTGGCAAGTTCCACAAAGGCAAGGCTTTCCGGAAATGTATCCAACAATCCAAACCCAAGCAGGTAATTAAATTTGCCGATGGTGAAATTCGCCGTTCTGGAATTTTCATTATAGGTTTGGTTTAATAATTCCATGATACGTTCTGCAAGCTTTATATCGTTCTGCCACTGCGGCGAATTGAATACCGGTTTATAGGATTTATTGAGCGCCCTTTTGTGCAGCACCATCAAATCGAGCATGTTATTGGGGGTGATAGCTTCGCTGCTGGTGCCGCTTTCATGGTTAATTTTCTTGGTGACGACGCTTTGCAAATATTCAAAATATTTCTGCGAGCGCTTACGTGAATCGTTTTCCAGATGATAGGCGATCCCGGCGGCGCCGATGTCCACTGCATCCAAGCCTTCCAATTTTTTCTCATCACTGACAAAAAGTTTTTTACCCCCCGGAAGTTCATGCAGCCTGGTCCAGGGCACGAAGAAGAGTCCGTCAAAGAAGAAACGTCGTATATTGAACTTGGTGAAATTCCGCATGGTGCTTTTAACAACCGTATTCTGGCTTTTATAGAGATCCCCCATGGTGATTTGCGCCGGATCTTTATTGAATTCAAACGCGACAGTTTCCCGGAATAGCGTTTTCATGTCACGATAAGTCTGGCGGGCAAAAAACGCGGTGATACTGGTCATTACTGTACCAGCCAGAATCGGATACAGCACGTGGAACTGAGGCACGCATTTTGCCCAAGAAGGATGCGTTTTTTGTAAGTGTTCTCGTAATCTCCCGGATCGTTCTTCGTAATCAAATAACCGCAATAAAAATCTGGCGGCATAGCGAAGCGTAAGCGCAGGCATCGCCACCAGCCAGTATCTGGGGGTGGGATCTTTACCGTAGTCCCCAACCATGGGAAGCGGCTGCACAGGACCTTTCACGGCAGACGCGTTATTCTGCCTGCCTTCCTCGGTTTGCGTATTATTTACCACCGGATCCATAGCTGATGAACTTCTTCCTGTGTGCCATTGGGAAAATAGAATATCCCTTTATATTTTGCCTCTTTTACAGGACAGATGACAGGAAAACTTTATGAAGATTTTGTTACAAAACGCACCTTCCCGGGCCTTTCGCACGGAGCAACCAAGAAAAAGAGAATAGATATTATTTATCAGATGGTTTGCGCTTTTTCTTGAGTTTAACCATAGCGGTGAAAGAACCGACAGTGGGCTGGGCGACTTCCGGCTCTTCTTTTTTTATGGTCACTTTCTGGCGTTTGACGTTTTCCGCCCAGGTAATTTTATATCCGCCGCCTTCCGCCGCCACGATGGAAAACTTGAGTTTCTGCACCGGCGGCCCATCCCCCTTTTTCACCTTATCCTTGCGGTAGACCATGATCAGCAGATAGTTCAGTCCCGGTATGGAGATGTTGGGATATTCCTCGTGCAACGTCATCAGTAGGGCATGTGCATGTTCAGGCTCTTTAAACACCGGATATTTTTCCAGTTTGCGCAATACCGGATGTCCCCAGTCAGGATGCGAGCGCTTGGCACGGGTTTTCTGCGGATGCGCGGCCAGCGGCACATCAAGCTTCGCCAGATGCAGGCTGCATTTTCTTTTATCGAGCTGCTTGATGCTGATTTCGCCGAAATGGCCACGATAGCCCTTTTTAATATCCTCATCGCTCAATTCATAGTCCTTGATCCAGAGCTTGAGTGTCCGCCCGCTGGGATCCTGATCCTTGCCGACAATGAATTTGCTTTTAATTTCATTCAGGCGCGCCACTGCCTGCCGCTCTTCCGTAAATTTGAAAAGGCCGTGTATCACCGCTTCAATCAGGGGATGCTTGAGCACAGCCACACGCTTGTTCTTTGCATTAGGGGAGGTGTTGTCCTCTTTAGAGGCATCCGGGGTTGCCATATGCGTTTTCTCCTGTAACTATCAGACATGCTGTAGTGTCTTTAACGTTAACATATGAATGTTAACAATTGCTTAACAGGCAATACAGTTATTTTATGCAAAAAAACATTATGTTCAAGCCCATTTCCGCCCCCCTCTCTGTCCTTCTGATATCACCATACCCGAATGTACATGGCGGAGTGGCAGCCTTTGCCGAAACCCTGAAAAAGCATTTGATAAACTGTAAAATATATTCGTTGCATGTCGGCAACAAAGGAGAATTAAATGAAAACACCCTTATAAAGTGCATCCGTCTGGCGACGACACTCCTGAAACTGGTAATTCTGGTACGAAAACAGGATTTTGATGTCGTTCATCTCAATCCCAGCCTCAACACAAAATCGCTTTTCCGGGACGGCATGATTCTCTTCATGTTGCGCATTCTGCGCTTCAGGCGCGTGCTGGTTTATTTCCACGGCTGGGATTGGGCGATAGAAAAATGCCTCCGCCAAAGTCCATGGAAACGCCGGATTTTTGTATCCCTACTGAACAGAACAGCGCGTATCTTAGTATTAGCGCCGGAATTCCGCGAGTCATTGATGGATATGGGAGTAGGGAGCAACCTTATCTCTTGTACCTGTACTCTGTTTGACGAAAACATGTTTGAAGGCGTCAGTCCGGCGGAACCCTTCTCACGCACTATTCTCTATATGTCGCGTTTCGACGCGCAAAAAGGCATGTATGAGCTGCTTTCCGCATTTGCCTGCATTGCCGCCGAATTTCCCGATACGCGCCTTATCTTCGCTGGCGATGGCAAAGAGAAAGGGCGTTTGCAGGCACACGCCGGCGGGCTTGGACTCGGTGACAGGGTAAGCTTTACCGGCTATGTGCGGGATAAAGAAAAGGCTGAATTGCTGCTTGGCTGCACTCTCTTCGCCCTGCCGACCTATTTTGCCGAAGGCATGCCGGTAGCGCTGCTCGAAGCTATGGCCGCAGGTAAACCGCTGCTCACTGCAAACGCAGGCGGAATAATGCACATCATCCACGAGCCGGAAAACGGCATTATCTTAAATGTAGTGAGCGAAGAAACCGTTGCGGAGGCACTTCGTCGCCTGCTTCGCGATCCCGGTTACTGCCGGAAAACCGGAGCGCGCAACCGCACCTACGCATGGAAAACTTTCGCGGCAAAAATCGTGGCAAAAAATATAGAGGGCATCTATCGTGACCTCTGAAGATGAGAAGACTGCCTCCTGCACAGAAACAGGCTCCTGGGCTGTGCTGCTATGCCTCTGCGGGATTTTTTTGCATATTGTCCTGTCGGATCCGTTGCTCAATGCCATGGGGTTTCATTACTCCGGCGAGCAAGGCCGGTTTTATGAAAAGATGCATCCCGGCACCTATTTTATCCTGCTTTCCTTCCTGATATTGGCAGGGAACAACTTCAATCCGATTGAAACCGTGCTGCTGCTATGCCTACGGCAACCGGCATGCATGGCGCTGCTCTTCATAGACACGCTGGCGCTGGCATATATGGCGCTGCGCAGTGACGCTTCCGGCCTTGCTTTTATGATAGATACCCATATCAGTGCAGTCATCTGCGCCATCGTGCTGGCCCGCATGCCAGAGCCGCTTTGCCAAAAAATGGTCACGTGCCTGATCATCGCCGCGCTTGCAAACGGCATCATCGGGATCGCCGAAGCGCTGGGCAAATTCCGCATTTTCCTCTTTGATCCGGATTGGACGGTGTTGCATGAAGAATATTTCCGTGCGTCAGCCTTTATCGGCCATCCGCTCGATAATGCCATGTTCACCGCCATCGTCCTGTTCATCACCCTGGCATCCGATTACCCCCAAATTATCAAAGCATGCACGGGTACAATCTTGATGGCGGCGTTGCTGGCATTTGGCGGGCGCGCCGCATTATTTTATTCCATATTCGGCTTAATTTCTCTAACTGCGGCATCCTTGTGGCGCATGTTGGTGCATCAGAGAGTTACCCTGCCGCAACTTGCTATGGTCATTGCCGCAGGATTAGCCGCGCCGCTATTCCTTACCGTCCTCCTCTGGCTGTCAGCCCATGGCGGCGTAGGGGAACGGCTTACGGCCAGTATGGCGAAGTGGGATAATAGCGCTGATGCACGGCGGCTCGCTTTTACCGTATTTCACTACATGACAGAGGAAGAGATCTGGTTCGGCATATCGCCCAGCCGCATTGTGGATATTGTATACCGGATGAACCTCAAAGTTCCGCTGTCTGACTTGGAAAACCCGTGGATAATGATGTGTATAAGTCTGGGGATGCTCACATTCCCCTTCTGGCTTCTGGCCATGTTTGCCTTTATTTACCACCTGATGAAGCATAAGCCGCTTGCATTGCAGCTTGCGATAATGGCCTATTTTCTGATTGCCTCCACTGCTAATTCCTTTGGCCGCAAGGACGCCAATTTTCTCATCATGGTAAGCGCGATCACCTGTGCCGGGCAGTTGCGCATCAAACGACTATAAAACCACATTATCGTCATACTGCGGCGAAGAACGCGGCATCGCGTTGTAATATGCCTAAAATCCCGCGCGTTCGTACGGGATGACATCCATATCACTCTATTTAATTCTGCGTCTTATCCGGGGATTGCTTTTTATCTTGGCTTACAGGCTTAGCCCCTGCCGGATCCTGATTGGGAACAAATACGCTGCGTACCCGCGCGCCTGTGGGTTTGCCATTTACCACATTGTTGCCGTTGGTCAGGATGCTGCGTCCGGTTTCCATGTTATACTCCAGCGCTGTTCCACGCATGATATTCTTGTCACGCGTCAAAACCACATTGCTGCCGAACAGATGGAGAATCCGGGTGGCCACCTCATAGTCTCCCTTATCCCCTTTCGCCGATTCCTGTGGCGTTGCAACCAGCACATTGCCGAACACTTCAATAAGCGTGATAGCCCCCATATCACCGGTAGTCGCAGGTTTGCCCGGATCGGGCGTCGGTTTTGGCGCCTCAGGCTGTGTGCCCCCCTTTTGCTTATAATGCACCACCATACTATCGGATTTCAGGCGGACCTGGCCTTGCACTGCCGTTACATTACCCTTGAAGATTGCCTTATTTTCGTGCTGCAGCACTTCCAGCGTATCCGAAGTGATTTCCACCGGCAGTGAGGTATTGAACTTCGCCGGATCTTTTTCCGTGGCCGCGGAAGCTGCCGGGGCCTGCGCAGCATAGGCATGCTGCGCAAATGCCAGTCCCAGCAATACCATGCCCAATATTTTATAGAGTGCGCTATTCATTCTTTTTCTTTTCCTTCGGCGGCAGATACAACATCACGAACACCGGTCCGGAGAATACCGCAGTTTTGGCGTTTCCGTCAAATACTGCGCCATGCGCCCGGAGAAGCCCTAACGGCCCTTGCCCATTTACCGCATCATGCGTTACGGCTATTTTTTTGCCGATGTCCACATTCATGGTCTCGGTGCGCATTTCATAGCCCTCATCATTGAACATTTCAATAGCGCCTTTTAGATCGAGCAAATGTTCCTTTACTTTCAGGTGTCCGTTATTGGACTGCATCGTAAACCACATGCCGCTGTTTAAGGAGATATCGCCATTAAGCGTGTCAAAGTTGACGTTATCCTCATCCAGTTGAACCGCTGTTTTGGCAGTAATATTATAAGGCTGGTTGCTGTTGTCAAAGCCATGAAAATTCGCGTTAACCATCTGCGTTGGCGGCGGAGTGGCGGTTTTCTCAGTGCTGGTGAAGGCAATGCGCAGGCCGGAATTTTTCTTGATGATAGGGTACGCGAAAATCATCACTGTCAGTAACAGGACAAGCACGCCAAGCAACAGCTTCGCTGAATTCACGAAACGGGTATAATATGCTATGGGATGGATAGGCATAGGTAGAATCTGGAAGGTTGAAATCTGAAGTTAACCATTCCAGATTCCAGATTCAACTCAATTCGCCTGCCGCCGTAAAAATGCCGGAATCTCCAGGTAGTCATTATCGCCTGGGCCACCTTGTGTCACAGGCGACGGCTCTTTTGTCCTTTCCACCACATGCACCGTACGTTCCGGTTTTTCCTGCTTCGCCGCCAGCACCCGACCGACATTGGCCATGCGGTGCAGGAAATTCATAGCACCGTTGACGCCCAAATCTTTTTCTCTGGCAGCAGTGTTATCATAATGATTCCTGGCCTTTCCTCCCCTGACGACGGGCCTGCTGCTATACTCCACATCATCCGTAGCGGCAAAAAAGCTGCGTTGCGCGGGCTGTGCGGCCTGCGGGCTGACAAACGCCGGGGAACGCATCCCAACCGCCATCGGCAAGGGTATCTGCTCCGCTTCTTCCTGGTATTTGAGCGCGCCGATTGCAGTGACTAAATTGCTGACAAACGCCACCAGCACGTTGCTATCGCCTTCATGTATAGGCGGCGCAACCTTGGGCTGGGGCTGAGCCTGCGGCGCGGGAGCTGCAAACGCAGGACCGCGGCTAACTTCTTTTGCCGGGGTCTTCTGCTCCATGACGGGCTGCAGTTGAGGCACTTTGACCGGTTCCTGTGCAATCTGCGGCTCAGGCATTTTTGGTGCGACGGCCATTGCAGGGAATTTTACCGATTCCGGCGGGCGCGGCGGTGCAACAAAACCAAGCTTGCCGCTATAAAAACGATTCGGCTCCGGCACCTTGATCTGCGCTTTAGGCTGGGGTTGTTCAGCAGCGGATGCAGAATCTATACCCGTTGCCACGACAGAAACCCGCATTTTTCCTTCGAGCGACTGATTGAAAGTCGCACCGAAGATAATATTCGCATTCGGATCCACTTCTTCACGGATACGGCTTGCCGCTTCGTCCGCTTCGAACAATGTCATATCGTAGCTGCCAGTGATATTGATGAGCACGCCTTTTGCCCCCTTCATCGACACTTCGTCCAGCAACGGATTGGATATCGCCGCTTCGGCGGCTTCTATTGCACGCTTCGGCCCCTCACCCTCACCGGTTCCCATCATCGCCTTACCCATTTCTCCCATCACAGTGCGGATATCCGCAAAGTCGAGATTGATAAGGCCGGGCATAATCATCAGATCCGTGACACCACGCACACCGGAGTGCAACACTTCATCAGCCATGCGGAACGCATCGGCAAATGTGGTTTTCTCATTGGCGATGCGGAACAGGTTCTGGTTGGGGATGACGATGAGCGTATCCACAAACTGCTGCAGGTTGCGCACCCCATCTTCCGCCAGCCGCATACGGTGATTGCCTTCAAACTGGAACGGCTTGGTGACCACGCCCACTGTCAGGATACCGCGCTCCTTGGCATATTTCGCGATCACCGGGGCAGCGCCCGTGCCGGTGCCGCCGCCCATGCCGGCAGTGATGAAGATCATATTGCTGCCTTCAATATAGCTGGCGATTTCATCGATCGCTTCTTCCGCCGCTGCCTTGCCTGTTTCAGGGTTTGCACCCGCACCCAGACCACGCGTGAGATTGGCGCCCAGCTGCACGCGACGCTCGGTCATGGCATTTTCCATCGCCTGCGCATCGGTATTGGCGACGACGAAATTGACTCCCTCCAGATTCGCCGTAATCATGTTGTTGACCGCATTCCCGCCAGCACCACCCACTCCGATCACCGTGATGGTCGGCCGCAATGTTTCTGATTTTCCGGGAAGGTGAAGATTTATGGCCATGTCAACTCCATTTTCAAAAAGTGGCGGTTCAAAAAGGACTACGAACCTATATATACCTAAATTTTTGCAGTTTCCACTACTATATTTAGTGTCATTTCAAAAATTTTACGGCTATATATCGTTAATAAAAATTAGTGTAACTTCACCTTCTCACCCTTTTTGCGTTCCGAGTCGGATTTCAATTGGCCGCAGGCAGCGAAGATGTCGCGCCCGCGTGGTGTGCGCACCGGCGAAGAATACCCGGAATCGTTCAGTATTTCGGCGAAACTGTGAATACGGTTGTTTGAAGAGCATTCATAGGGCGCGCCCGGCCAGGGATTGAACGGTATCAGGTTCACTTTCGCATGGATGCCGTCCAGCAGCCGCACCAGTTCGCGTGCGTCCGCATCGGTATCGTTGACGCCTTTCAGCATGACATATTCAAACGTGATACGCCGCGCATTATTCGCCGCCGGATAATTGCGGCAGGCTTCGAGCAGATCCGCTATCGGGTATTTTTTATTGATCGGCACCAGTTCATTACGCAAATCGTCACGCACAGCATGCAGCGAGATCGCCAGATTGACTCCCAGCTCCTCCCCGCAGCGCGCAATCATCGGCACAATGCCGGACGTGGAAAGCGTAATGCGCCGCTTGGAAATGGCGATGCCTTCCGGATCCATGATGATGCGTAACGCCTTGGACACCTGATCATAATTATAAAGCGGCTCGCCCATCCCCATCATCACGATGTTGGAGAGCAGCCGGTTTTCTTGCGGCGCGGGCCATTCTTTCAGATCATCGCGCGCTATTAGCACCTGCCCCACGATTTCACCCGCCGTGAGGTTGCGCACCAGCTTCATCGTTCCAGTATGACAGAAGCTGCAGGTTAACGTGCACCCGACCTGCGAAGATACACATAGCGCCCCCCCCGATCTTCTTCCGGGATATGGACAGTTTCCACTTTATTGCCGTCAGCGAATTTAAGGAGCCATTTGCGCGTGCCGTCGGAAGACACCAGTGCTCGATCGACATCGGGGCGCTCAATATTAAAATGCTCTGCAAATGTCGCCTGTTGCCCTTTGGCAATATTGCTCATGCGGGCAAAGTCGGTCACGCCATGCGCATAGAGCCATTGCCAAACCTGTTTTGCACGGAACGTTTCCGCGCCTATCGCCCCTAAAGCCTCGCCCAGCTCCGCCCGTGACAGCCCTATGAGGCGTATTTTGTTCTCTGTTGCAGTTTCAATCATGGCCGCTATAGTGATTTTCTTCTAAGAATTATTAAGGATAAATCGTTATGAAGGCCCTCATTTACACTGCAATGCTTGCCTTTGCAACCCTATATGCTGCTGGTGTTTGCGCGTCAGATTCCCATAAACTCAAGGTGAGTGCGGAGGGGTTTAGCACCAAAGGCTACATTACCCCTGAATTTGCCTTTTGCGTCTCTGACGCCAAAGCGCATATGAAAGAAGGCAATAACATGAGCATCGGGCTTTCCTGGTCGCAAGGTCCCGCCGCGACGAAATCCTACGCCATCATCGCTGTAGATGCCGATGTGCCTACCGATTTCACAAATGCCGGCAAGGAAGGCAAAACCCTGCCGGCAGATATGCCACGCAGGAATTTCTATCACTGGGTGCTGCTCGATATCCCCGCTTCCATCAACTCCATTCCCGTCCATGCCGACAGCCATACCATTTCCAGGCATGGGAAATCGGATATTGAAACACCGTTTGGCAAGCGCGGGGTGAATGACTATGCCGGTTATTTCGCCGACAATCCCGAGCGCAAGGGCATATATACTGGATATGATGGCCCCTGCCCGCCCTGGAACGATGCCCTTATCCATCATTACCATTTCAAGGTATTTGCGCTGGATATCCCGTCGCTTGGCATTTCCGGTACGGCGGCGACTGGCGATGCTGCGCTCAAAGCCATGGCCTCCCATATTTTGGCACAGGGCGAAGTTATCGGGAAATATACCCTTAACCCTCAGGCAAAAAAATAAAGAATGCATAAATTCGCTGTTGCTCTGGAGCAACGGTGTGACTTATTTGTGCAAACATGAATAAAATATACGATAAAAAAGTTGATTTTTACTGGTGATAACTTATTAAAGGCGGCAATGACTTTATTACTCTGCTAAAAAGCATTGTCAGATTGCAAATCTTATTTTCTTGGGGGAAGAATATGAAATTATCCGTTAAAATTCTCGCAGTGCTCTCGTCGATAGTATTGCTGGCCGCTTGCGAAACAAAACCAAATGGCAGCAGTGGAAACGAAGGCAGCGGCATGATGACGACCGATCGTGAAGGCCGTCAGGTCAGCACCATTGCTCCGGGCGTAAGCGACCGCGTCTTCTTTGATTATGACAGCTCAGTTATCACCGCGGAAGGCGAAGGCACCCTGCAGAAGCAGGCAGATTACCTGAAAAGCCATTCGAGCGTCAACGTGACCATTGAAGGCCATTGCGATGAGCGTGGTACGCGCGAATATAACCTTGCTTTGGGTGAACGCCGTGCAACTGCTGCAAAGAACTATCTTGTAAGCCTTGGTGTGGATGCAAGCCGTGTCCAGACGATCTCTTACGGCAAGGAACGTCCTGCCGTGGTCGGGGATGATGAATCCGCCTGGGCACAGAACCGCCGCGCTGTAACGGTAAAAGCGATACAGTAAAAAGGTTGGTGTCTGCAGTTTATATCCCGCCTTTGTCAGTATTGATGAAGGCGGGATTTTTATATGATGTAATAGCTTAGGATATAGCTTGTGAATATATTTCGTACATCGTGCTTTCTTTTTGTATCTGTGATGCTGCTTGCTACCGTGCCGGCAGTGCATGCACAGAGCGGAGACTCCGAATCGGGAGAAACCGGCGATGCGAATACCGCTCGCCTGCAGGTGAAGATAAGCGCCCTGGAAGAGCAGATCCGCAAGTTGCAAGGTTCTATTGAACAGGTGTCATTTGAAAACCGCCAGCTTAAATCCCAGATAGAGAAATCAAACAGCGATATTGAATACAGGCTGGGGGCGCTTGAGAAAAAGCAATCCGCACCACAGGCAGCGGAACCCACGCCTTCTGAATCCGGAAAGCTGCAGCCGGTGGAATCGCCATCTACAACTGGCAACAATGAATCCCAGGCTCCTCTGCCTAAATTTGCGAATTCGCGTGAACATTATAACTATGCTTTCAAGCTGCTGAACCAGACCAAGTATCCGGAAGCAGGCACCGCTTTTACCGCATTCACCAAAGCCTACCCCAAAGATCCGCTGATCGGCAATGCCTATTACTGGCTGGGAGAAACCTGGTATGTGCGCCGCGACTATATAAAGGCGGCGGATGATTTCCGTCTGGGCTATGAAGCCATGCCCGGCGGCCCAAAAGCGGCGGATAATCTGTTGAAACTGGCCCTTTCCATGAATGCGCTCAAAAAAGAGAAGGAAGCATGCGTGGTCTTGAAACAGGTCGTAGTAAAATTCGGCAACACATCCAGCAACATGAAACTGCGCGCCGAACAGGAAATGAATACGATTGGCTGCAACTGAAAGGTTCTAGGTGCTAAAATCGCTAAAATTCAACGAGCATCTAGCCCCAAAAACCTGGCACCTTTTTTAGCTTGTAACCTCCTCCCAATAGTGTACCAATTCACCTACGAATCTGGTATGAATGCCGGGTTCATTTTAACTTTAATTGAGGAGGAGATTGTTATGAATAAAACGCTTCTTTCCGCCACTATCGCCGGAATGTTCACTGCCGGTCTTGCCATGAGTGCCAGTGCAGCAGATGATGCAATGACCGCCGAAAAAGAAAAATGTTACGGCATTGCAAAGGCAGGGCAGAACAGCTGCAAAGCGGCCAACAACTCTCACTCCTGCGCTGGTCAGTCCAAAGTGGATAATGACAAAAACGACTGGAAGCTGATCCCCAAGGGAACCTGCACTTCCCAGGGCGGTTCAACGGAAGCTCCGGCATCTTAAAAAAATAGGAGCGAGGAAAGATAATGTGAGGAGCCCAAAACTTCGCATCTTAATTTCTCGCTCCTGATTCGCTCGAAAATATTTTTCTAAAAATAAAAAATCCCTTTGCATTTTTATAACTTTACGCTATAAAGCACACCCGATTTTAGAAATCGTGACAAAACCCTCTGATATTGCTTAATTTTATAAAAAGGTAAACTCAATGTCCGCCAATCTCGCACAAATTGTTGATAATCTTTCGGCACTTACTGTTATCGAAGCCGCCGAGCTCTCCAAAATGCTGGAAGAAAAGTGGGGCGTTTCCGCTGCCGCGCCGGTTGCAGTTGCAGCCGCTGCCGGTGGTGCCACTGCTGCCGCTGCCGAAGAAAAGACCGAATTCAACGTTATCTTGACCGATGCCGGCCCCAACAAGATCAATATCATTAAAGAAGTCCGCGCCATCACCGGTCTTGGCCTGAAAGAGGCGAAGGATCTAGTGGAAGGTGCACCGAAGGTGGTCAAGGAACATGTCAGCAAGGAAGATGCTGCAAAATTCAAGAAAGTCCTTGAAGATAACGGTGCCAAAGTCAAAGTTGAGTAATTTCTCCATCATAGATTACACTGCCGGAGTCTCCGCGAGCCATGATAATAAATGGCAACCGGTCTCCGGCGTTTCAGCTTGTACAGTTTCGATTTAAAATAGTAAACCGTCATGCGTCCTATGCATGGCAATACATTAGAGCAGGGGTAACGTTAATGGTGCAATCAGCAATCTCCAGCCATTCCTTCGCTTCACGCAAGCGCATAAGAAGATCTTTTGGGCGCATCGCCTCCATCACGGCTATGCCGAATCTCATTGAAGTACAGAAAAATTCTTACGAACAGTTCTTGCAACGCTTCGTTCCCAACGAAAAGCGTGATGAACAGGGTCTTCAAACGGTGTTCAAGAGCGTGTTCCCGATTAAGGATTTCGCCGAAACCGCCACGCTTGAATTTGTTAAATATGAGTTTGACGAGCCCAAATATGATATTGAGGAATGCCGGAGCCGTGGCATTAATTATGCAGCACCGTTGCGCGTTACCCTCCGCCTGATTGTCTGGATCGTGGATGCCGATACCGGCGCGCGCGAAATCAAGGACATCAAGGAACAAGACGTTTATATGGGTGACATTCCGCTCATGACCGATAACGGCACCTTCGTCATCAACGGCACC
>JABDGA010000018.1:0-20683 GCA_013286285.1 Alphaproteobacteria bacterium
TATTTATTATTAAACAGAGATATATTATGATATTCAAATCTATCTGCCAATAGACTCACGATATGCGGTTCTTTCAGGCCTTAATTAGGTTTTTTTTCATCAATATTGTACTCTCAGCAGCCTGTTTCGCTCAAGAGTTTCCTCAAGCAGATGCGGTGTCGGCGGTTACCGGAACACTTTCACCGACATACTCGGGATTACATGTTTCAGGGAACCAGTTGCTCAACGCACAGGGCCAGCAAGTAGTGCTGCGCGGAATAGATCGGGCGGGCACAGAATATATGTGTATTCAGGGAAATGGTGTTTTTGACGGACCGTCCGACGGAGCTTCGGTCCAAGCCATGAAATCCTGGAATATTAATGCAGTGCTAATTCCGCTAAATGAGGATTGCTGGCTTGGGATTAACGGGGCCAATCCGGGTGGGACAGCCTATCAGCAAGCCATTATTAATTATGTGCAATTACTGGAAAGCAATCAAATCTATCCCATTCTTGCCTATATGTGGGGCGCTGCGGGTACACAGAAGGCGCAAGGTCATCCCGCAATGCCGGATGCAGACCACGCACCAGCATTTTGGACGTCAGTTGCGAATACGTTCAAGAACGACACCAAGGTGATTTTCAGGCTGCAAGAAGAGCCACATCCGAATGAAGGCGAATCCACCGCTGCATGGGAATGCTGGAAAAACGGCGGCAGCTCGTGCAATGAAGGATTTCCCGTCGTCGGGTTTCAATCGCTTGTAAACACGGTCCGTGCGACCGGAGCACCCAACGTGCTTGCACTTCCGGGATTGGCCTGGTCGAATGTTATGGATCAGTTTTTGACCTATAAGCCAACCGATATCATGAATAACGTAATGGCAATGGTGGATGTCTATCCCACCGGGAATGAGTGCGGTAATGCGAGCTGCTGGAATAGCCAGTATGCACCAGTGATCGCCCAAATACCGTTTGCCGCCGGAGAATTCGGCGAGAGCGTTAACGGCGACGTATGCGGCGTTACCGGATCCAATGCGTTTCTAAGCTGGATGGATCAGCATAACGCCGGTTATATCGCTTGGGTGTGGGATACTTGGGGCACCAGTTGCGGAGATCTCTCCCTTATCACCGATTACAAAGGCACTCCGAAATCTCCTAACGGAACAAATTACAAGAGCCATTTAGCAGCGCTTGCAAACGATGGATCTTCTCAACCTGTTCCTGTACCTACACCTACCACTACGCCCACTCCCATACCAACGCCGACGCCTGAGCCAAGCCCTACGGCCACTCCTGTCCCCGATCCGACGCCGGTTCCAACCTTACCCCCTATCTCTACCCCCATACCTCCATCAAATCCAATGCCCTTGCCCGTTCCCCCGACAAATACGGGAACCACGGCCAGCCTACAGGAAATAATGGCAGAATTACAGCAAATCGAACAGCAGATTACGCTGCTGCTGCAAGAGATTCGTTCGCTCAATAACCATTCCGCAGCTTCGTCCGGGGCAGCTTCTCACCCGCACCCCGCGCTCCCTTCCTGCGTGGGAGAATTCGACTGCTTCTTTAAGCAGCCGGAGTAATTTACTTCTTCCGCTTATTCTTCGCCCAATCGGTTTTTTCCTGCTGCCCGGCGCGGGCAATCGCAAGCGCATCCTGCGCCACATCCCTGGTAATCACTGAGCCTGCACCGATAATCGCTCCGTCACCAATTTTGACCGGGGCGACAAGCGCGGTGTTGGAGCCGATAAACGCATGTGCGCCAATTTCCGTTTTATATTTGTTCACACCATCATAATTACAGGTGATGGTTCCGGCGCCGATGTTGGTTTTCTCGCCTACATGCGCATCGCCGACATAGGACAGATGGTTTACCTTCGCGCCCTTCTCAAGTTTTGTGTTCTTGAGTTCCACGAAATTGCCGACATGTGCCGATTCGCCAATATCCGATCCCGGCCGTATCCGCGCAAAGGGACCGATAATCGCATGCTCATGGAGGATTGCGCCGTCGATATGGCAGAAAGCCCGTATCTCTACATTATCCCTCACTTCGACTTTTTCACCGAACACCACATGGGGATGAATGATCACATCCTTGCCCAGTTTCGTATCATGCGCAAAATAGACGCTCGCCAGATCGATAAGGGTAGCGCCCTGCTCCATCGCCTTCCGGCGCAAAGTTTCCTGGGCAATGGACTCGGCCAGCGCCTGCTCCACGCGTGAGTTCACCCCCATCAGTTCCTGCGGATCGGCAGTGGCAAGCCCACAGGCATGGCCGTCGTCACGGGCCAGTTTCACCAAATCCGTAAGATAAAATTCGCCGCCCGCGTTTTTATTATTCAGCCGCGCCAGCAGCGGGAATAATACACTCCCCTTCACCGCCATGACACCGGAGTTACAGAGGCGGATATGTTTTTCTTCCTCCGTTGCATCCTTGACCTCAACGATACGTTCTACGCTGCCATGCTTTACCACCAGCCTCCCATAGGCATTTGGCTCTGAAATTTCCATGCCCAGCACCGCCACCGCCGTATCCGGGGAAGCGTCTAGTATGGCCGACATGGAAAGCACCGTTTCCTTCGCGATAAGCGGGGTATCGCCATAGAGAATAATGACGTTGCCTTTATACCCTTCCAGTACACTCTGCGCTGCCTTGACCGCATCGCCCGTGCCCAACTGCTTCTGCTGCACCACGTTATGCACCGTATCGCCATAGCGGTTTTTCACTTCGCCACGCACCGATTCCATATCCGGCGCAGTGACCACCACCACCTTTTCCGCATGCGCTGCAAGCGCTGTGTCCACCACATGCATCAGCATGGGTTTTCCGGTAATTTTATGCATGACTTTCGGCAGGCTGGAACGCATGCGTGTCCCCTTCCCCGCCGCGAGAATGATACATACGAGTTTTTGTGCTTCTTTTTTCATATATAACCGGTTATTGTTCGTCGATAAAAGCTTCTTAATCCAAAAAGGAGAATTTGCAATGAACTTTTTATTTTGGATTGCCGCAACAATAGCCCTTATATCCAGCCCTCTGGCATTCATCCTTCTTTTTAAAGTGGAGCGTTACCGTAAACGCACCAAACAGCTGGAGGTCCAGCTTGCCACCCGCATCGCACAGGCGGAGTCACTGGAAAAGAACGCTACGGAAATGAAAACGCTGCGTGAGCAGAATTCCGTATATCTCGAACAAAAATCCATCGCGGCCACGGAACTGCAGGAAACACAGAAGAAACATACCGCCGTAAGCAATGAGCGGGATGCCTATCTGCGCGCTAAAGATGACGCCGTAAAAGCGCGTATGGAAGCGGAAAAGAAATTGGAACTGATTGCGCAGAAGATGGACGAAGTGGAGAAGCGCATGCGCGATTGGGAATTGCAGCGCAGTGAAAGCCTGAAGGCGGCGAAGGCGTCCATCCTGGAGGCGGGCGGGCAGCTCTCCAGCAAGTTGCTGGAAGATCATAAGCGCGAGGCGGAAGCGGCCAAAACGCAAGCCGAAGCAGCGGCGAAGAAGGCCTCGGAAGAGCTGCTCGAAAAAATGCTGACGATCACCAACAAGGTGGCATCGCTCAATGATCAGAATATGGAGACTAAAGCGAAAATGTCCACCGTATGGCGCGCCCTTTCTTCGCCAGGAGGGTCTGGCTTCCTTGCCGAGGTGGGGCTGGAAAATTCGCTGAAGAACCTGGGGCTTGAACCTACGCGCGATTATATCATGCAATACGCCATTCACAGCGGAGAAGTGGGAAGCCTGCGTCCTGATGCCGTGATTTTCCTGCCGCAGGATATGATTATGGTCATCGATAGCAAGGCTTCCAAGTTCCTTCTTGAAATTGCTGAGGCCGAGGAAAACGAATCGGAAGCGGAATTGCTGCCTAAACTGAAAAAGACCATGAACGAGCATTTGAAGGCATTGGTGTCGAAGGACTACCGTTCCGCTATCATGGCACTTTACAAGGAAACCGGCAGAGGGGACAAGGTACGCAATGTCCTCAATGTCATGTACCTGCCGAGTGAAAATGCCGTTACCCATATCAAGCGCGCGGATCCGGAATTTATCCAGAAATGCGAAAGAGCCGACATCATACTGGCAGGCCCCGCAAGTCTCACCGGCCTGTTGTCACTGGCACGGCTTAATATCGGCATGATGCGCCAAGCGGAGAATCAGGATGCCATTGTCACCAGCATGCAGGATCTGATGGATAATGTGATTGTCGTCCTGGGCTATGCCGACAAGGTCGGACGCGGCTTAAAGCAGGCGGCGGATAATTTTGACCAGTTTGCCCGCTCCATCAACAAGCGTATGCTGCCGAAAATCCGCCAGTTGGTTTCATTGGGCGTCAAACCCACCAAAAATAAGGAACTTCCGGCGAAGATCATTAGCTATGATATCCGCGCTTCGGACGATATGCTGGTAATTGAAGGAGAAGTGGAAGCGGTGGAGTAGTTTAGCGCTTCTTTTTCATATCCCATCCTTACCATTATTTGTATAATATAGTGGAACTTCTCACCATATATAGTATAATTGTTTTCATATGAGTCTGTCCCATATGGAATGCATACGATGAAAATCACAGAGTATTCGCCGGTTAACAAGCCAAGCGCGGCTGGAAAAAAGAAAGGCGTTTCCTCTGCTGCCGGGGATGATTTTCTTGGCCTGCTTTCCGTATCAGAGACCGAAGAGACCTCTTCATTGCCACCTGCAGCGGACATACAGTCCGTTACCTCTATGGATACGCTGCTCACGCTGCAGGAAATTCCCGATAATGAGATGAGTAAACGCCAGGCGATCGAGGATGGCAAAGACGCACTTGAAACTCTTGAAAGGCTGCGGCTGGCATTGCTTAGCGGCGGCATTTCCGGTAATATATTGAGCAAACTGAATGAAATCGCGAATATCAGGAAGCAGTTTATCAATGACAGCAAGCTGGATTCGATCATCCATGACATTGAGCTCCGTGCTGCCGTTGAGCTTGCCAAGCTGGAGCGTGCTTCAAAGGAGTAGTGCCGGGCTATTACCGTATCCGTTTATAAACCCGGATATAATCTATATCCATATACCCAGGGAATACTGTAGTGCCGTCAGGATAGCCGCCCCAATATCCTCCAACCGCAAGGTTGGCGAGTATATACATCGGCTCATGCGGCACGCCTTTGCCGCTTCTGAACCTCTCCACGCCATCCACATACCAGATAATAGCATTTTTCCGCCATAACACTCCGTACGTATGGAACACTTCCGCGAAATCCGGGTCAGGGCTGACATACACTCCCTGCACCTGCCGGTTATCTTTGCCGTAATGATTGGTCATGAAAATTTTCTGAGGCTCTTGCCCAAGATTTTCCATAATATCGATCTCAGGCGGCCATTTTTTTCTTTCCGGCAGAAGCCAGAATGCCGGCCAGAATCCCTTACCCTGAGGCAATTTGGCCCGCATCTCGAAGTAGCCGTATTTCTGTGAGAATTTGCCGTAGCTGGCGATCATACCGGAGGTATAATGAAATCCTGATATGTCCCGTTTTTCTGCCCGTATCCGCAGGGTGCCTCCTGTGAATTCAAACGCATCATCCGTATAATATTCCGACTCGCCATTCGTAGCGCCGGTACGGGCTCCCCATGGGTAGGCGGTACTCCATTTGCAGTCATCAAGACTATCACCGTCAAACTCATCCTCAAATACCATTTGCCACCGAATGCCGGATGGGGGATCCGCATGGGAGGTATTCACCGCAACCACGCACAGCAATAAATATATACACAGGCAAAGTGAGGATGCTTTTTTCATACGTATGCCCGAAAGCTATGCTAACGCAAGGTCTTTGCCAGCGCATCCAGCAGACCATTGACAAACCCAACTTCCTGGAGCTCAAAAAAACGTCCCGTAAGCGTAACGTACTCATTGACAATAATCGATGCGTTAAGCGCAGGCGTATATTTCAACTCATAGATAGCGCAGGCGAGTATAGCAATCAGCAACGGGCTCATACGCTCGATTTTCCATTTATGCGTAAGTGATGTTTTAATGACGGATTCAATATGCCCGCTGTTTTCCACTATGCCCGCCAGTAATTTCTTAAACAACGCTTTATCCGGCTCGGCATCAAAGCTCATAGCGCGGTTAGGCGAAGCCTTATCTTCATGCCATTGTGTCAGATAATCATCAAACAGCGCTTCCGGAGTCAGGCTATCATCATTTACCCGCATACGGTACACGCACTGGACCGCGGCCAACCTTGCGCTTGATTTCCGCCGTAGGGAAAGTGGAAGTGGTTTATTACTCATTTACTTATTTTTCATCTGTCTTTTTATGGTGAGCATCCTGAGGCAGGCGATAGCAGCATCCCTGCCCTTGTTACCTTGCGCAACCGCTGCTCGTGCCCAAGCCTGCGCAGGATCCTCCACCGTCAGTATCCCGTAGCCCAACGGAGCCATGAATTCCATGGCAAGCTGGTTAAGCCCGCGGGCGCTTTCACCGCAGACATAATCATAATGCGTGGTTTCGCCGCGGATGACGCAGCCCAACGCCACGTAGCCGTCATATTTTCCGCTATCTATCGCCATGCGCATAGTCGCCGGGATCTCAAACGCGCCCGGCACTTCTATCACCTCATAGCTCAAGTCCTCCGTATCACATACTTCCGCCGCGCCGCGTACCAGCTCATCCGCAATATCTTCATAAAACCGGGCAATAACTATGCAAATATGACTCATGCCTGCTCCTCCAGCCTCCGTAGCAACGCTTTTGCGGCCAACTGCTCCGCCTGACGCTTTGCTGCGGCCTTGGCGACCGCGCGACCGCCCTGTTCCACCGCCGCTTCAATGGTGAATTCCGGCGCATGCGAAGAACCGCTTACCTCGATTACCGTATACACCGGTAACTTCAATCCCCTTCCCTGCGCCCATTCCTGCAAGCTGGTTTTGGCATCCTTCGGCGGATCGCCCATTCTGCGCGCCAAATCTTCCCAGTGCTTCATGATAAAATCCCTGGCCACCTCAAAACCGCCATCCAGATATAACGCGCCAATCAGTGCCTCGCAGACATCCTCAAGGTTGGAATTATTGTCGCGCTTGATTTCCCCTTTACGGCCATTCCCCGACATGCGGATATACTCGGCAATCCCCAGGGTACGCGCCACGCTCGCCAGCGATTCGCTACGCACCAGCGCAGCGTGGCGCTTGGCAAGGCTGCCTTCGTTCTCCTGCGGATACAGCTTGAAAAGCATTTCCGCAACCACGAGCCCCAGCACGGAATCTCCCAGGAACTCCAGCCGCTGGTAATTAAACGGAAGGTTCTTATGATTCTCCGCACAGCCAGGATGGGTAAGTGCTTCCAGCAGCAGGCGCTTATTGGAAAAATCATGCCCTATAATATCTTCTATGCCCATCTGCCCTCTTGAAAACTCACTGCCATTTACTTGTTTATTCTCATAAACAGGCGGTCCGGGCAAATAAATCCGCATGACCATGAAAACAGCACCAGATCGGCGCGGCCAATGATATTTTCCTCCGGCACATATCCCACCGGATCCGGGAACCGGCTATCACGCGAATTATCGCGGTTATCGCCCATCATGAAATAATGGCCTTCCGGCACCGTATACACGCCGGTATTCTCCACGGCGCTAGGCATTTCCGCATTCAACATGAGGTATTCTTTTCCCTCGGGAAGGGTTTCACGAAAACGGTGCAATACAGCCCCCTCACCTTCTTTATCCCTGTCTACCCAGTCATCCACCGGCTCTTTCTTCACGGCCTTATCATTAATATAGAGCACCCCGTCTTTCATCTGAATATGATCGCCCGGTAATCCTATCAGACGCTTGATGAAGGAATCGCCCAGCGGCGGCAATCCCGGCGGATGAAACACTACCACGTCGCCGCGTTGCGGAACAGAACGGAATATCCTGCCATGAAATGGCAGCAGCTTGAATACATAGGGCAGCGAATACCGGCTATAGCCGTAAGAGAATTTGGAAACAAAGAGGTAATCGCCGATAAGCAGGTTGCTTTTCATGGAGCCGGAAGGAATATGAAACGGCTCGTAGGCGAAACTGCGAAACATCACGGCAAATACGATGGCGTAGATGATGGTTTTGAAGGTTTCCTTCCAATCATCCGCATCGGTGTTTTTCGCCGTAAATAATTTTTTTAATTTAGAAGAAGAGCTTTCCATAATGACATCCATTTTGCCAGGAGAACCGATTTATCGCACATTTTCTGCTTAATTCAAGAATTATACGGAAGGATATGCAAGGGTCTGTTGACAATCAGGAGGCGACTCCTTAAGAACAGGACAGACGCTGGAGGGGTGGCCGAGTGGCTGAAGGCGGCGGTTTGCTAAACCGTTATACGGGGTTAACCCGTATCGTGAGTTCGAATCTCATCTCCTCCGCCATCTGCTTTCGCTAATTTTTGGCAAATCCCCCAATTTAGCTACATCGCTATCGCGCTGTAGTGTAACGGAAGCGGGCTAGCCTATGAAATAGGTATATATTCTCCAAAGCCTGCTTGATCCGGAAATATATTATACAGGACTCACGGACGACATAAAACGCAGGCTAAGGGAACATAATGGCGATACATCTTATACATCAATAAATTCAAGCTTCCGCAACTCAACCTGAGTTTTTCGTGATAATTTACAGCTTATTATGGCCATAAGCATAGATTAAAACTCCTCGTAATCTACGCCAGCCTCTTTAAATATTATTTCCGTTATATATAAGCATGTTCCCACCGCATTTTATACACGCATTAACAGGCCGTAATGTAATAAAATTACTGTAGCAAGAAAAATAACGTTGTAACATAATCTTCACACAATGTTCCTGTGCCTTTGTGGTATTATACTGAAAGTAGTATCATTACAGGGATAATGTCTAATGGGTACTCGCTATAACTGGCAAGGATCTTCATCTACCCGACAAGTGGAAGTCTCCAAAAATCTGATCGGGCAGCGTGAAGCAATCATTTATGTTCCTGAAGTCATTGACAGCAAGATGGCCGCGTTGCCGCAATACCTCAAGGAACGTGGATTTATTTGCCATGATGACGAGATCAAAGGCACGAACGTTATCAAGGTGGATTTGAAGTTCCTCAAAAATGAAAAATCGCTCATTAGCACCATACAAAGCGGTGGATTTGTCAGTGGCCCCGCTTCTAAAATAAAAGTTCCGGACAGGACGCCAAAACTCAGCACTTTTGATAAGTTACGGCGATACGGACAGAATCTGTCTGGTATCTTCGGGAATATAGGCCATGTCGCACTATTTATCCAAGGTGCGTTCATGAAGGACAAAAACCTCATGACCACCGGTGCGCTGTATGCATCTTCGGCCTCCATAAGCGCGGTATTCGGCTCAGGCGCAAGTGCCCTCCGCTTCACCGAAATGGTGAGTGACTGGCAGGACTATATGGAGAAGGAAGGCTACAAGATCGCGGATCCTTTAATGAGAACGCCTGTCGTGCAATACCGCGAACGTACATTTTTTCAGAAAGTCATAGACTGGATAAAAAACAACCCCATTATAGCGTCACAGATCATGGGACTCTGGGGCAACCTAACCTTGGCCCTGTCCGGTTTCAGAGAGATGATGATGAGCACGCGAAAAGGCTTTAGTCGTTTTGCCTATTCCGCACCGGGCGTTGACGCCTTCATTTCCGGAGCAGCCGCAGGTACAGGTTCATTGGTTGCCATACTCGTGAAGGAAGCGACTCCGAAACAAAATGAAGAATATAAAAAGGAAAAAGGATTTTGGAAAACCTTATCAGAAGGCCATGTAAAAGAGGCGTTAAAAATACTCCCGCACAGGCTGCATGTAACCCTTAAAAAATCGCCTTTATCGATTTTGGGAATATTCTTGCTTATAGATAATTTCAGCATGTTACGCCGCGCATGGCGTACTCAACAAACGTACGATATAGTGCTCAATGGAGATCCTGCGCAGGGGGTGCTTAGTAACGCGGACAGAATTCAAGCGCTCGACGTAGAGCTGGCCACTGGAGTCGCAATGAGCGCAAATCCCAAGGAGGCATCAAAGCAGGAAGAACTTGTAAAGAAAAACATGAAAAAAAGGCGGGAGTTGGTCCAACAGAAAGCAGGGGTTGAAAGATTGCGCGATGCACATATTCCGTATCGCCTTTTTCCTGGGATAACAGGTTTATTCTGGACGGCTGCAAGTGCATCGCAAACGTTGGCAACCACACGTAATAAAGCGCTTGAGACGAAAGAAATATGGGAAGAACTTTACACCCATGTCACCAATGCCATACGGGGTTTGCCGGAAAACCAGCAGGAAGAAGCCATAGAAAAAGCGGCGGTATATTTCTCCGAAAGGGTTGTACCTAATGCGGAAGAAATTGAAGCAGGCATCCGGGCCAAGCTTGCCGTTCTGAAACAGAGCCCCTGGTCAAAAGCCATTGCCGCCGAAAAAAGCACCGAAGTGGAAGGGGCAGCAGCAACGCAGTCAGCACCGACGGCAAATGCGGTTACTTTCTCCAACGATGACAAAAACTCCCCTGAGAATAGAAAGAAATTTGCCGAATGGGAAGCGATGCAGGCCAAAGAAAATACTACGGTAACGACGGCTCCGAATGATGGCAGGATGACGGATGAGCAAAGGAAAAGCCTGGCGGATCTGCAAAAACTGGAAGAAAGACACAGCACGGAAGCAAAAAAGACGATGGCATTTAAAGATGGCACCACGCTACAGCATGGAGGAACTCAACCCATGCATTCCAATGCCCAGCTAGGCATGGCCTTGTCTGAAGATCAGTACGTTCACGCACCGACATAAGCGCAATTTATCCTCTGTTTAACCTCCTTGCCGTTATAGCACGACTAACGCATGAAGATCCCTGTCAAAGAACCTGCTTGCACTCTACACTATACCCGTTAAAAGGAGATAATGTATATTGTACGGCTGCTATTTATTATCGGAATGTTATCCGTAAGCCTTGGTACCCCTGCATATGCTGTGCAACTTGCCATTGCCTGCGGTGCTGAGGGGCAGGAATTCAAGATATGCAAAGAGGGCGCGGAAGCATGGGCGTACCAGACAGGCAACACGGTTACCTTTCTCAGCAGCCCCAACAGCAGCAGCGAAAAGTTAGCATTATATCAGCAGTTTCTGGCTGCCCAGGATGCTTCCGTCGATGTATTCCAGATTGATGTCATTTGGCTGGGAATCCTCCGTCGCCACTTTATGGATTTGAAGCCCTACGTACCCGAAAGTGTGTTGGGTGGGCATTTCCCGAACCTTATCGCCAATAATACCGTGGACGGGCATCTCATTGCCATGCCGTGGTTTGTCGATGCCGGACTGCTTTACTATCGGCAGGATTTGCTGGAAAAATATCATCGCCCAGTTCCTAATACCTGGGAAGAGCTGGAGGAAACTGCGCACACCATACAAGAAGGTGAACGTAAAGACGGCAATCCCAAATTCTGGGGATTCGTATGGCAGGGACGTGCGTTTGAAGGACTTACCTGCAACGCGCTGGAATGGGTGGAAAGCTTCGGCGGCGGCTCCATTGTGGAACCAGACGGAAAAATAAGCATCAACAATCCGCAGGCGGTAAAGGCGCTGCAAACGGCTGCATCTTGGATAAATACCATAAGCCCTAAAGGAGTATTGAATTATAGCGAGGAAGAAACCCGTGGCGTATTCCAGTCCGGCAATGCCGCATTCATGCGCAACTGGCCTTATGTATGGCAACTGATACAATCGGGTGACAGTCCGGTAAAAGACAAGGTTGGCATTGCCATACTGCCCGCCGGCAGTGAACATGGCAAACATATCGCCACTCTGGGCGGGTGGGAGCTGGGGGTATCAAAATACTCCCGTCATCCCAAAGAGGCAATCGATCTGGTACTGTACCTGACCAGTGCGCCGGAGCAGAAACGTCGGGCGATTGCCGGCACGTTCAACCCTACTATTATGGCATTGTACCAGAACCGTGAGATACTCCAGACCATGCCATTTTTGAGCTCGCTTTATGAAGTATTTGCCAACGCTGGTGTGCGGCCTTCCACCGTTACGGGCAAGAAATACAATCAGGTTTCGAGCGGATTCTGGAACGCGGTACATGAAACGCTTTCTGGATCACAGGATGCCGCATCCAGCCTGAGGCTGCTTGAAACGCGGCTGGATCGCATCAGCCACCATGAAGAATGGGAGCACACTAATGGAAAATAAGCCTCCTCTGTCAACGCTGGCCAAGCAGCAGGTTGTTTCCGCCTGGATTTTTCTCATTCCCATGCTGCTTGTGCTGGCAAGTGTTGCCGCATGGCCATTGCTGCGCACGATCTATTTTTCTTTTACGGATGCAAATCTGGATGATCTTACCTCTGCCCATTGGGTTGGCCTTACCAATTTCATTTACCTGCTCAGTGATCCCGACTGGTGGCATGCCGTCTGGAACACGCTTGTGTTTACCTTCCTATCCGTCAGCATTGAAACCGTCCTGGGATTACTTATCGCCCTTACCCTGAACGCCCATATGCCCGGACGCGGCCTGCTGCGCACCGCCGTGATGATTCCCTGGGCTGTTCCTACCATCGTCTCCGCCCAGATGTGGGGCTGGATGTTCCACGATCTCTATGGCGTCGTGAATGATATCCTGCTGAAATTACATCTCATCCATGAAGCCAAGGCATGGACGGCAGATCCTCACCTTGCCTTGATAGCCATCGTCATCGCCGATGTGTGGAAAACCACGCCTTTCATGTCCCTACTGATTCTGGCCTCACTGCAACTCTTGCCGCAGGAATGTTATGAATCCGCAAAAGTAGACGGTATCCACCCGCTTAAAGTATTTTTCAGGGTAACATTGCCCCTAATCAAGCCAGGGCTCATGATCGCCGTCATATTCCGTTGCCTCGACGCCATGCGTATATTCGATCTTATCTATATCCTGAGCAGCAACAGCCGCGACACCATGTCCATGTCGGTATATGCGCGCCAGCAACTGGTGGATTTTCAGGATGTGGGCTACGGCTCAGCCGCATCGACCATGCTGTTTCTCACGATTGCGCTATTTACAGTAATCCTGATGACCGTATGCAGGGTAACCCCCGGAAAGGAGGCTGCCTGATGGCGACCAGCAGAAAGTTCAGTCTCAGTAAGCTGTGCATGAGCGCAATGTTCTACCTTGTAGTAGCGGCTATCGTGCTGTATACGGTTTTCCCCTTTTACTGGGCGGTAGTATCATCGTTGAAAAGCGACAGCGCGCTGTTCACTACCGATTTATGGCCCAAACGGGTATCACTCAATAACTACCGTTCCATCTTTCTTGAGCAGCCTTTCGGCCATAATATACTCAATTCCGTTATTGTGGCAGTCGTGACCGTTTCCATCGGCCTGTTTGTTTCCGTGACCGCTTCCTATGCACTGGGCAGGATTGAGTTCCGGGGCCGCACCACCTTGCTAATGTTCATCCTGAGTGCCTCCATGTTTCCGCAGGTAGCGGTGCTTTCCGGCATGTTCGAACTTATTCATGCCCTGGGGCTGTATAACAGGCATTTTGGCCTTATACTTTCTTATATGATTATCGTATTGCCCTTTACCGTATGGGTGCTGACGACCTTCATGCGTGCCTTGCCTAAAGAGTTGGAAGAAGCCGCCATCATGGACGGCGCCACCCCGTGGGTGATTATTACCCGCATTTTCCTTCCCTTGCTCACGCCCGTACTGTTTACCACCGGCATCCTGGCGTTTATCGCCGCGTGGAACGAATTTCTTTTTGCGCTGACATTTACGCTTACAGATAATATGCGCACCGTACCCGTAGCGATTGCGCTCATGACCGGCAACAGCCAGTTTGAGCTACCCTGGGGCAATATCATGGCAGCCTCGGTGGTCGTCACCCTGCCCCTGATTGGGCTGGTGCTGATGTTCCAGAAATATATCATTTCCGGTCTCACCGCCGGTGCGGTAAAAGGGTAGAAAATTATAATCGTTTAATTTATACTCACTTGCCTAAATTCCAATACATATCCGTTATTCCGGCGAAAGCCGGAATCTCAGGCTCCTCCATGAGATACCGCTGTCAAGCAGCGGTATGACGGTGTCTTTTTATTGAAGCGAATGAGTATAGAAATTACCCAATATGCCATTGTCATTGTAGAATAGGTAATTCTTCTCTCAAATAACTATAGTCATCATCACCCCGCCACCTTCTTGGAATCGAACGCCGCCATGCTGGGGAATACGAGATCGGCTTCATACAGGACAGCCGGGTCGCCAATACCCACCGCGAACATCCCGGCGGCCTTGATGGCTTGCACTCCGGCGGCGGCATCTTCCACCCCTACGCACATAGAGGATGGGAGGTTAAAAGCCTTCGCCACGTCCAGAAACACATCTGGCGCGGGCTTGCTGTTAGGAATTTTCGCCGCGTCGGCGATATAATCGAAGTCCCGCGTTATGCCGAGGCGCTCCACCACGAAGGCGGCGTTTTTGCTCGCAGACGCTAGGCCGATTTTGTAGTGCTTAGCTTTAAGCCAAGCGAAGACTTCCGCCACGCCAGGCAAAATATCATGCGAGGTGATCTCAGCGATCAGCTCTTTATAGTCGTCGTTCTTGCGCTCAGCCATCTCATGCATCTGCTCCGGGGAGTAAGTTTTGGTCGATTTTTCCAGGATAAGCTCCAGCGAACGCATGCGGCTGACGCCTTTGAGCCGCTCGTTATCATGTTCATCAAAAGGAATACCCAGCCGGTCGGCCAGCCGCTTCCATGCCAGGAAATGGTAATGGGCGGTATCTGTAATGACGCCGTCCAGATCAAAGATAAAGGCTTTGTAGGTCATGCCGCATGCTCCGTGGCAGCCAGCGGCACGGTCACCGGTTTGCCTGGCGCGAGTTTCAACGGCTTGCCGCCATGGGCAATCTCCAGCGCTCCGCCATCGGTCAGCGTATAGACCACTTCCTTGCTGCTGACGGCCACATGCACGCGGCTTTCCCGGAAACGGACAGAGAACGAGTAAGACGGCCATTTCCCCGGCAGATAGGGGTTGAAGTTAGGTTTATCGTCACGAATCTGCATACCGCCGAAGCCCAACACCACCGTCATCCACGACCCCGCCATACAAGCAGTGTGCAGGCCGTATTCGGTGTTGCGGTGGCGGTTATCCAGATCCATGCGCACCGATTCCTCAAAATACTGGTAGGCTTTATCATACAACCCCAGTTCCGAACAGGCAACGCTGTTCATCGAGGTGGAAAGCGTTGAATCATGCGTGGTGATCGGGTCGTAATACTCGAAATTGCGCCGTTTGAGATCGGCATCGAACTGCTCGCCCAGTAGCACCATCGCCAACATCACATCGATTTGCTTGAGCACCTGATGGCGATAGATCACCAGCGGGTGATAATGCAGCAGCAGCGGGTAATTCTCCGTTGGGGTATTCTCAAAATCCCAGCGCGGCTTATCGAGGAAAGTATCGTCCTGCGGATTGATACCGAGTTCTTTGTCATAGGGCAGATACATATTCTCTTCCGCCTTTTTCCAAAGTGCCAGTTCCGATTCCTCCAGGCAGAGTTTTTCCACCAGCGCATCATAACACTTCCTATCGTGCTTTTTCAGATGCACAGCCACTTCCAGGGCCGTACGCAGATGCTGGCGCGCCATAGCATTGGTGTAGAAGTTGTTATCCACCATCGCCGTATATTCATCCGGCCCCGTCACTGCATGTATGCAGAATTGCCCACCTTTGCGCGGGTTGAAATGGCCAAGCCCCATCCAGATACGCGCCGTCTCCCATAGGATTTCAGCACCAAATTTGCCGATAAAATCCCAATCCTGCGTCGCCTGAAGATATTGGCGGATGGCATAGGCCACCGCCGCGTTGATATGGTACTGCGCCGTCCCCGCCGGGAAGAAGGCCGAGCATTCTTCGCCACCGATAGTGCGCCAGGCGAACAGCGCCCCCTTGGCGTACGACATCTGCCGCGCGCGTTCGCGTGCCTTATCCAGAATCGAATAACGGTATTCCAGCAGGCTGCGCGCCACTTCCGGATAGCTATAGACGAAAAACGGAATGATATAAATTTCCGTATCCCAGAAATAATGGCCATCATACCCCGGTCCGGTCAGGCCCTTGGCTCCGATATTGCTGCGGCCATCCTTGCCTGCCGACTGATAGATGTGAAACAGATTGAAACGGATGCCCTGCTGCAATTGCGGATCGCCGTCAATAGTGACATCCGCGCCGCTCCAGAATTCGGCCAGTTTCTGCTGTTGCGTCACAGCGTGATGGGCAAAACCCGTTTTCTGAGCGGCTTTCAGCGTATCCGCAGCACGGCTGGCAAGCGTATCTTCCTCGCCCGCCACACCATGATGATAGGTAATGAATTTGGTCAGCGTCACCGGCTGCCCCTGTTTCAGGGTCATTTCATAACGCGTGCCCAGTCGGCCTTTTTCCTTCAACACGTGACTACGGACAGGCGTTGTTCCCTGCAATGTTTCGCTAGTAGCGGAGCGGATAATAACATCGCTGTCTTTGATCTGGTGCAGATAGGAACTGGCCCCCTCTTCCGCCTTCTCTTCCTTCTTCACCAGGCTTTTGGTGATGGAAAGATGCCCCACGCGCGGATCGTCCGGGTCCACTTCACCCGCGCCGTAAGCGGCGTCGAGACAGGATTCAATCTGGGCGCCCCCGTCGAAATTTTCCGCCGTGATCTGATACTCGATGGCCAGCAGATGCAGGTTGTTCAGTGACACCAGCCGCCGGGAGGCGATCTTCAACCGCTTGCCGGAAGTGGTGCTCCAAATCAGCGACCGCTCCATCAGTCCGGTCTGGAAATCCAGATGGCGGGAGTAATCCTCCATGACACTTTCGCCGGGCAGAAAAGTCTCGCTATCCGCACTGACGCAGATGGCTTTGCCGTTGGGCACCTGAATGATTTTATTATTATGGGTGGCGAAAGCATGGGCATTTTCAGGATAATTATAAGGATCGCGCACAAACAGCCCGTTCAGATATGTGCCTTCGGTGGAGGTGGGATTGCCGGTGATGCCCTCTTCATGAGTCCCGCGTGTACCGATATAGCCATTGGCCTGAGCGAAAATGGTCTCCGCCAATGTGGAACGACCGAGATCCAGCGCCTCTTCATGGACGCCCCAATCCTTCCCTCCAAAATACAGCATGTGGTTCTCTTTGTTTTTATTACTCTTTTTACCCACAACGACTCCTATCCTTACCCAAATAGCGTTTTCCCCATCGTTTTAAGGCCGTATATCCTAACGTGGTTGCGTTTGAATGCAACCACGAAAGGAATTGAGCCATAAAATTCTGCACCGCAGCAAAATTACTCCCTTAGTTGTAACAGGTTTTGCTTGCAGGCTAGCGGACAATGTGGTTCATTTACCTGGTTATTCGGCGTGTTTTCTTAATATTCATAGAATAAGCGGTAATCCGTATCTGCCTTGAAGGATTACTCAAGGTGTTTTTTAGCAAAAGAAAACAAATTAAAACAGGTTATTACGATAAAGAGCTGGAGTAAGAATTATGCAGACAGCAAGCACATTACGTATTAAACTATCTTTATTTTTGACCTACTTCGTCTTTGCCATACTGTTGAACAGCGTCGGGACGGTGATTCTGCAGATCATCAATAATTACGATGTTAGCAAGACCGATGCCAGCATATTGGAGGCCTTCAAGGATTTGACTATCGCCTTTGTTTCCTTCTTAGTGGCCTCGTTCCTGGCTCGGTTCGGTTTCCGAAAAGCCATGATGTCGGGACTCACGATGGTCACAGTGGCTAGTCTGGCCATGCCGCTGGTGCCTGCTTTCTATACCACCAAATTGCTGTTTTTATGCGTCGGTGCCGCTTTTGCCCTAACGAAGGTATCACTCTATTCCACGGTCGGATTGATCACCCGGGATGCCAAAGAACATGCCGGTTTCATGAACACCATCGAAGGGATTTTCATGGTCGGGGTACTTTCCAGCTACTGGCTGTTCAGTGCCTTCATCGACTCCGAAAATCCGCATTCGCAAAGCTGGCTGAATGTCTACTGGGCTATTGCCGCGATCTGCGCCTTCAACATCGCAGCGCTCTATGTCTCGCCCTATGATGAATCCAGCGCCCGCGTCAAAGGTTCCAGAGTCTCCGACGATTTCCGCGGTATGCTACGCCTGATGGCACGCCCCATGGTATACGTGTTCGTGATTTCGATATTTCTCTATGTAGTGATCGAGCAGAGCATCGGCACATGGCTGCCCACCTTCAACAACGAAATCCTGAAGCTGCCCTCCGCCATGAGCGTGCAGGTAACCAGCATTTTCGCCGCCGCCCTGGCACTGGGGCGCCTCGGCGCGGGCGTGGTGATGCGCCGTATGCACTGGTACCCCGTGCTGACAGGCTGCTTGCTGGCCATGGGGTTGCTGGTGATACTCACTCTGCCGCTCACGCATGGCATTATGGAAAATCCGCTACTTACCTGGTGGAATGCTCCACCGGCGGCTTATATTTTTCCATTGATCGGGCTGTTCATGGCGCCGATTTATCCTGCCATCAGCTCCGTGATGCTCAGCGCCCTGCCCAAGCACCAGCACTCGGCGATGTGCGGCCTCATTGTCATTTTCTCGGCACTGGGCGGCACCGTCGGCTCGCGTATCACCGGCTATACTTTCGAACATTTCAGCGGCCAGAGAGCTTTCTATCTGTCGCTGATTCCCATCGGGATAATTCTAATATCACTGTTTTTCTTCAAGCGCGAAACCGATAAAATTATCAACGCAGGCAGCGGCATGGATCTTGAGGAAGAAGACCAGGAGGAAAACAACGCGTTGGCGGCAGCATAGATAGGTTTGAAGCGCTGTTATCCGTTTTCGGCAAAATACCCTGCCCCTTTAAAATAGAGTAAGCAATGACCAGTATCCGACTTGAAGGCATCCGTAACACGTTCGGCAACAAGGAAATCATTCATGGTGTGGATCTGACCATTCACCCCCGGGAGTTCGTAGTATTTGTAGGACCATCCGGCTCCGGTAAATCCACATTGCTCAGGCTTATTGCTGGGCTGGAAGACATATGCGAAGGCACGTTGTATATTGATGACGAAGTGGTAAACCATCTGCCCCCGTCCAAGCGTGGCGTAGCTATGGTGTTTCAGTCCTACGCCCTTTATCCGCATATGACCGTTTATCAGAACATGGCATTCGGCATGAAACTTTCCGGCGGTAACAAGGACGAAACGGATGAGCGTGTCCGTGAAGCTGCGGAAATGCTGCAAATATCTCAATATTTGAATTACAAACCTAAACAGCTTTCCGGTGGCCAGCGCCAGCGCGTTGCGATTGGCCGCGCCATTGTCCGCAATCCAAAAATCTTCCTGTTTGACGAGCCTCTCTCCAACCTTGACGCCTCACTCAGGGGCCAGACCCGTATTGAGATAGCCAAGCTGCATAATCAGATGAAAACTACCATGATCTATGTCACGCATGATCAGGTGGAGGCGATGACGCTTGCGGATAAAATTGTGCTCTTACGTGATGGCAAAATTGAACAGGTAGGCACGCCGATGGAGCTTTACCATCACCCCTGCAATCAGTTCGTCGCCAGTTTTATCGGCTCTCCGCCGATGAATTTCTGGCAGGCTAAAATCAATATCAGTAAAAAAATCGTTTCCATCCGTATGCCCCGTGGCAACGCACTTGAAGTGCTTGTTGAATCTGATGATATCAAACGTGAAGAACCGCTGACTATTGGAGTGCGCCCTGAGCATTTAACCGTGACCCGCGAGGAATCGGATATCGCTGGGAAAATAGTATTAATTGAGGCATTAGGTAGCGAGAATTACGTCTATGTGCAGATGTCCGACGGCACTATGATAACGGTGCGTGCACTGGATACGGTTTCTTATAAGGAAGGTGAAAATGTGTTTGTAAAAGTGGCGCCAGAGCATTGCCATCTTTTCCATGCCGACGGCACCGCTATCAAGCAAGTACCCAATACAGCGCCTGTTAAGCAGCAGGATATTCCTGCGATACAAAGCTTCCCTAAACAGCAAAGTATCAATGAGCAGCTGCAGCAGGCTGCCGGAATGATGATGAAAAAGCTTAAGCGCTAGCTAGATAGTTCGATTATACTCATTCTTCTACATAAAAATACATCGTCATACCGCTGCTTGACAGCGGTATCTCATGGAGAAAGCCTGAGATTCCGGCTTTTGCTGGAATGACGGATATGTGTTAGAAAGGCAAGTGAGTTAGAGATAATATTGTCATGTCGGCGAGGCAGGTCCCAACCCTGCCACGCTTTCCGGCATGGCAACCGGCGACAAAATACAAACAAATACGCTTTATCACAACCTGCAAGGAAACCGTCAGGCCAACGCGATAAACCTATTTCGCCCCATCCACATCATCACCGCCCCTGTGCGTCAGATTGTGCGAAGCATGAACGGTATAGTTTTGCATAATGTCACGCTTGTCGAATATAAACACGACTTCGTTCTTATTCACATCCGCTCCACCTGCAAAGAGGCCAACAATAGGAACATAAGTGACAGGGGTGGCGGTCGCATGCGCATATTCATATGTCCATACTTCACTGCCAGCATCTGTCAGGCTGACATGGTTCGGCTCGCCGTAAAGTGTTTTGACCTGGGTCTTGGTCGTAACACCCTTCGTGACTTTCTGGCTCCCCGTATCCATAGTTTCTGTGCGCACTTTTTCATTTCCTGCAGACG
>JABDGA010000018.1:20693-25488 GCA_013286285.1 Alphaproteobacteria bacterium
TGTAGAAGAATGAGTATAATCGAACTATCTAGCTAGCGCTTAAGCTTTTTCATCATCATTCCCTATAGGTTTTTTATATTCTCTAAAACGTGTATTCTTTTAATAATGAAGTTATAGAGGGTAATGCAAGCAAAAAGTGTATTTTAGGCTACCTTGGTGCCCGCCATTCCCAGGCTTTCTTTCACCAACCGCGTAACTTCTTCCCATTGCTTTTCCTTGATAAGCTTGGCAGGCACTATCCACGATCCACCAATGCATAAGACATTGGACAATCCCAGATAGTCCTCCATATTCGCTTGGGTGATACCGCCCGTGGGGCAAAATTTCAGCTGGCTGAACAAAGCCGAAAAATTCTTTAGCATGCCCACGCCACCCGCCAGTTCCGCCGGGAAAAACTTCAGGAACTCAAATCCATGCTGTATTGCCAGCAATGCCTCGGATGTGGTGGCAATACCCGGGATATAGGGCACGCCGCATTGTTTCCCGGCGCTGAGTAACGATTCGGTCACACCGGGGCTGATAATGAATTGCGCGCCTGCCTGTTTAACTTTATCAAACCCATCCGCTGAGGTGATCGTCCCCGCCCCCACCACCATGTTTTTCCGTTCCGCCGTAAGCAGCCGGATGCCGTCCAGTGCCGCCGGAGTACGCAAAGTAATTTCCATCGTTTTTATGCCCCCGGCCGCCAGCGCATCCGCCAATGGCAGCGCATCCTCCGCCTTTTCCAGGGTAATGACGGGGATAATCGGCCCGAGGGAGAGAATATCTTTGACAGACTGCATATATCCTACTTTCGGTTGTTTAATATGGTTGCCGCACCCATCAACGCCACTTGCGGGCTGTCGGTGATCACATAGGTGGCAATACCCGACATATACTCCTTAAACCGTGCTTTGAACTCAAAGCGCTCGCGAAACGGGCTGGTATGCACGAGTTCGCCCAGCCTTGGCATGATACCGCCGCCAATATATATACCACCGAACGCCCCCAGCTCCAGTGCCCAGTCTCCTGCCACGCTGCCTAACACTCCACAAAAAATATTCACTACTTCGCGGCAGAGTGAATCGGCAGCTTCCATCGCCAGTTTCGTAATATCCGCCGCTTTTAATTTCTCGGCTTTCAATCCTCTTATCTGGTTCAGGGTACGGTAAAGGAATTCCATGCCGTCGCCGGAAAGTATCCTCTCCACCGAAAGCCTGCCGCCATATTCCTTCCTGCCAATGCGGAGGATTTCCATCTCGGTTTCATCGAAAGGGGCAAAGCCAATATGTCCGCCCTCCCCATGCAGCGCAACCCATTGGCTGCCACCCCATATCAGCGCGGAAACACCGAACCCGGTGCCCGGCCCCATCACGCCGATCGGCTGGTGGGCTTGCGGCGCGCCGTCGCCAACGGCAAAATACTGATGCGCGCCAAGCGAGGGAACTCCCATGGCAAGCGCCGTAAAATCATTGACGAACGTCACCCGCTCAATGCCCAGCGCATCCCGTATGGCCTTCCGTGAAAATTCCCAGTCACAATTGGTAAGCTTCACCGTATCACCGGTAATGGGGCATGCCAGCGCAAGGCAGACTCCGGAAATGTTGGGTTTCCCATGTGAATCCAGAAAGGATTGTATGGCATCTATAGTGCTGGAATATTCTCTATTGATGCAATTATACAGGCTCTTTTGTACCAACGCGCCGTTTTCCACCAATGCAAAGCGCGCATTGGTCCCCCCCACATCGCCTACGAATGCCAGAGTATTATTTGTCATGATGCGTCAATACAAACGAAGCGCCGTCCTCCGCGCCGGAGACAACATAACGTGCAGCAGAAAACAACTCGCGTCCCAAGCCGTGATGGTAGTGCGAGATATCCGGTTTATTGGCCTCGCGCGTGGCAAGAACCGGCGCATCCAGCTTTACTTCCAGTATGCCCTGTTCCGGGTCAAGAAGGATAATATCACCGTCGCATATTTTCGACAGCATACCGCCATCCAGCGATTCGGGCACCACATGGATAGCGGCAGGCACCTTGCCAGAGGCACCGGACATGCGCCCGTCCGTCACCAGCGCCACCTTGAATCCCAAATCCTGCAAGACCCCCAAAGTCGGGGTAAGCTTATGCAACTCCGGCATCCCGTTGGCACGCGGCCCCTGAAACGGCAATACCGCTACAAAATCCCCATGCAGCGCACCATCCTTGAATGCCTTGATTAATGCTTCCTGACTATGGAATACGCGTGCAGGCGCTTCCACTACCCGGTGTTCCGGCTTTACCGCTGAGACCTTAATAACCGCGCGGCCAAGATTACCCTTGAGCAGGCGCAGCCCGCCCTCCTTGCTGAAAGGATCGCCGGCAGGGCGCAGCACCGCCACGTCACGGCTTTTATCCGCTACCTTCTGCCAGACTATCGTGTCTTTGACGAATGCCGCTTCCTTGCGGTACGCATCCAGCCCTTTACCCATGATAGTGGTGACATCCTCATTGAGTACACCGGCCTTCACCAGGTTATCCATCAGGAAAGCCAGGCCACCCGCCGCATGGAACTGGTTCACATCGGCCTCGCCGTTGGGATAGACACGCGCCAGCAGCGGCACCACATGGGAAAGCTCGGAGAAGTCCTCCCAGTTAATTCGGATACCTGCAGCGCGGGCGATGGCAATGAGGTGGATCGTATGATTGGTAGAGCCGCCGGTGGCAAGCAATCCGACGATGCCGTTGACGATGGCTTTCTCGTCCACCACCTGCGAAATGGGAACATAGTGGCCACCAAGCGCCGTAAGCTTCGCCACCTGCGCCGTCGCCGCTTTGGTAAATGCATCACGCAGTGGCGTACCCGGATTGACGAAAGAACTGCCTGGAAGCTGCAGGCCCATGATTTCCATAAGCATCTGGTTACTGTTGGCCGTGCCGTAAAACGTACAGGTGCCGGGGGAATGATAAGATTTCTCTTCTGCCTCCAGCAGCTCCGTTTTTGTAGCCTTACCCTGTGCATAGAGTTCACGCACACGCGCTTTTTCCTTGTTGGATAAACCCGAGGGCATGGGGCCACCTGGCACGAATATCACCGGCAGATGCCCAAAGTTCAACGCGCCCATTAGCAGTCCCGGGACGATTTTATCACAGATGCCTAAACATAACGCACCGTCAAACATATTATGGGAAAGCGCCACTGCCGTGGACATGGCGATTACATCACGGCTGAAAAGCGAAAGCTCCATCCCCGGTTCACCCTGCGTCACACCGTCACACATGGCGGGGACTCCTCCGGCAAACTGGGCAATTGCACCGGCCTCATGCGCCGCCTGCTTGATAATAGCCGGAAAACGTTCATAAGGCTGATGGGCGGAAAGCATATCGTTATAGGCTGAAACAATAGCGATATTCGCCTTCTTATTCCCGCGAAGCGCTGCCTTGTCTTCCGTGCCGCAGGCTGCAAACCCATGCGCAAGGTTCGTGCAGGAAAGCCCGGCGCGTTTGGGCCAGCTCGAAGCCGCTTCCTGCGTGTGCGCCAGATAGGCTGCCCGCGTTTCCTTGCTGCGTTCGATGATTCTCTGCGTTACTTTTGTAAGGGTAGGATGGGTCATATGCTCTACGCCGCCCAATATACTTCAAGCGGCACCTTGTTCTGTTGTACGATAGCACGGATGGGAAGCGTAAGGCAAGAGCCAGGCTTGCGCGCATCTTCGTACAACGCCCGCTTTTTCGTCCCGGTAATATGCAGTACCAGCTTGCGGCAATTGAGCAGCGCCGGAAGTGTTTGCGTCATGCGCGGATGCGGCGCGTATGACGGGGGAATAATTGCGGCGCAGCTATCTGGATTCTTGAGATCCAACGCTTCCGCAAGCCCGGCCACTTCAGGAAAGAGGGAAGCCGTATGGCCATCTTCCCCCATGCCGACTATCATCACATCGTATGGCTTGGGAATAGCACTCAGACGATTTTGTGCTGTCGCAACCCCCGCATCAGGCGTGGCGGCATCATTTTTCAATCCAACAAAATGGACGAATTCTGTCAATAACTGCTCGCGCACCATACGCTCGCTGCTATCAGGGGAGCTGATATCCACCCAGCGTTCATCAGCCAGCGTGATCCAAATATGCTGCCACGGCAATCTTTTCTGCTTAAGCTGGGCAAAGAAAGGCTTCGGCGTGCTGCCGCCCGAGACCACTAGACTTGCCCTTCCCCGTTGTTCCACTGCGGTGGACAATGCCTGCGCTACATCTGTTGCCAGTTGCACCGCCGCCGCTTCTGCTGAAGGAAAATCGTGAAAGGTCATGCGGCTAGTCTGAATCGTGCCAGCGGCGGCCATCCAGAGCCATCAGCGCCATCGCATCCGCCGGTCCCCAGGTGCCCGCGATATAGAGCTTGGGCTTCTGTTTATTTTCTTCCCAGCCTTTGAGGATACTTTCCGTCCAGATCCATGCAGCTTCCACCTCATCGCTGCGCATGAACAAAGTGGGATTACCGCGCACCACATCCATCAACAGGCGCTCATAGGCATCGGGGATGCGATCCTCGAATTCTTCTGTCAGGCTGAGATTCAGATATACCGGCTTCAGGCGATATCCGCCCGGCCCCGGCACCTTGGTAATCATTTCAAGCTTGATGCTTTCGTCCGGTTGCAGGCGAATAATCAGCTTGTTATTATGCAGCTCTGTTCCCTGATCCGGAAATATCTGATGCGGCACGGGACGGAACTGCACCACGATTTCCGAATAACGTTCCGGCAGGCGTTTGCCAGTGCGCAGGTAAAACGGCACTCCCGACCAGCGCCAGTTATCCACGTGCGCCTTCAGCGCTACAAACG
>JABDGA010000019.1 GCA_013286285.1 Alphaproteobacteria bacterium
ATGATACTGTCGTGTACAAAAGCAACCTGTATACGCTGAATAACCTTCCTGTGTCCGAACAGGTTTATCCTGCAGTTACGCCACCTTCAAATGGCACGTATTCATCCGGTAATACATTAACTTTTACGATTACCTACGCTTCTGCGGTTACTGTCAATACGGCGAATGGAACGCCGCGGCTTATCTTAAGCGCGCTGGGTGCCGGTACTATCGGAACGGGCAATAAAGCCTATGCTACATACCAGTCGGGTAGCGGAACAACCGCACTCACCTTCAGCTATACAATACAGGGCAGCGATTCGGCGCCCACCAGCGGCCTTTCGATGAGTTCTTATATAGACCTCAATGGTGGCACTATCTCCGGCGGCAGCACTTGTTTTACCGCCCCCAGCCTTACGGGAGTGCTGATAGCCGCCACTTACTACCGGACCGTTACCATAGACCATACGAAGGTAGGAAGCATCGGAAGCACGAATCAGACCAACTTCCCTGTGCTTTTCGCGGGCACTTATTCTTATCTCGCCACGACAGGGCATGGTGGCATGGTTACCAGCGCGAGTGGGTATGATATTACTTTTACTTCGGATGCCGCCGGCACCACTCTCTTGCCATTCGAGCGCGAAAGCTGGAATGCTACGACTGGGGCTTCTGTCTTTTGGGTACAGGTACCAACGGTTTCCCATACTGCCGATACGGTGATATACCTGCATTATGGCAACTCTGGCATCACTACCGATCAAGCCAATAAAAATGGCACTTGGGACAGTAATTACAAAGCGGTGTGGCACCTGGATGAAACTACTGCAGGCACTCAATACGATTCTACAAGCAATAGTAACACCCTAACAGACGCACATTCCAGCGGGCAGGGGCAAACCACAACGGCTAAATTTGGCGGCGCGGATCTCGTGAACAGTACTTCAGATGTGTGGAATGCCGCTAATTCAGCCTCCCTGATGCCCAGCAGCTTTACATTCCAAGCATGGATTTATGCTGCTAACTTTAATGGAAGCGGTTCGGGGGATACATTAATGTATAAATCTGTGAGTGCTTCTCCATGGCTTGCCTATCAGTTATATCTGGATTCAGGGCATCATCTATGCCTCACTTGGACCAATACCTCACAATCGCAACCGTCGACATGCGGGACAACCGCATTGTCAAAAAATACATGGTATTCGATACTTGGCACCTTTAATGGTTCAAGTTTAAGGGTGTATCTCAATGGAACCTATAATAACGGTTCTGCCTCTACGACCGGTACCATGTATGTAACGAATCCTTCCAGCATGGAAATAGGCACAGGGAACTCTTCTGTAAATCCTGATGCCTATTTCGATGAAATCCGGTTGTCCAATACGGTTCGTTCGGATGACTGGATCAATACCGAGTATAACAATGAAAGCTCTCCCGATAAAGCGACGTACGGTGCTAGCGGATTCTATACCGTAGGAGCGCAAACAAGCCGTTAATTTCATATAAGCCAGTGGATATTGCTGGAAATAAGGGGCGCATTTCATACGCGCCGGAAAGAAAGATTTGCGGTAAAATCTTTGACAAATGCCGCTTTCGCCATTATATGAAAGGCGAAAATCCAAGCTTTTATTTATTGTAGTTCCCTATATGAAAAAAGTCCGTAAAGCCGTATTCCCTGTTGCGGGGCTTGGCACCCGTTTCCTTCCTGCCACCAAAGCCATACCTAAAGAGATGCTTCCAGTAGTGGATAAGCCTATCGTTCACTATGCCTTTGAAGAGGCGCTGGCAGCAGGGATAGAGCAGTTTATCTTCGTGACCGGACGTAACAAGAATGCCATTGAGGATCATTTTGATCATGCTTATGAATTGCAGCACAAATTGTCCGGAAAGGAAAAAATAAAAGAACTGGCGCTTACACGCGACTGGTTACCGTCTGCAGGCAGTGTCTCCTTCACGCGCCAGCAGGATTCGCTTGGGCTTGGCCATGCTGTATGGTGCGCCCGTCACCTGGTGGGGGATGAACCGTTTGCCGTTATCCTGCCGGACGATATGGTGCTTGCGGATCAGCCATGCGTAAAACAGATGGTCGAGGCATATAAGGGCGGTAACATGGCGGCAGTAATGGATGTGCCGCGGGATAAAACAAAAAGTTACGGTATATTGGATATTGCGCATTCGGATGGAAAGATGGTAACTGCAAAAGGGTTGGTGGAAAAACCGGAGCCTGAGAAAGCTCCTTCCACGCTTTCTATCATCGGGCGGTATATTCTCGAGCCGGGAATTTTTTCTGTGCTGGAGAACCAGAAAAAAGGTAACGGCGGTGAAATCCAGTTGACGGATGCCATGAGCAGCATGATTGGAAAAGTTCCGTTTTATGGGTATCGTTTCGACGGAAAACGCTATGACTGCGGCAGCCGTGAGGGCTATCTGGAAGCCAATATCGCCTTTGCGCTGGATCGTGATGATATGAAAAAAGATGTGCATAAAATTTTAAAACAGTTTGTAGGATAATTTGTCCCGATGAAAATCGTATGTGTGGGCACCGGTTATGTAGGGCTTGTCTCCGGTGTGTGTTTCTCTGAGTTCGGTTTCCATGTCGTGTGCGTGGACAAAGATAAGGCCAAAATTGCGGTGTTGAACCAAGGGAAACCCACGATTTATGAGCCAGGCTTGGAAAGCATGATGCGTGCTAACGTCGAGGCAGGCAGATTGTTTTTCAGCGACGATCTGGCACTCGCGCTTAAAGATGCCGACGTCGTATTCATCGCGGTGGGAACGCCTTCGCGCTATGATGACAGTTATGGATACGCGGATCTTTCCTATGTATTTGCTGCGGCAGCAGAAATTGCCCGTGCATGTGAGAAATACATATTGGTGGTGACCAAGTCCACTGTGCCTGCCGGAACTGGAAAAAAAATTTCTCAAATCATAAAAGAAGCCAATCCTACGCTTGATTTTGACGTTGCTTCCAACCCTGAATTCCTGCGCGAAGGATCGGCTATCGAGGACTTCATGCGCCCGGACAGGGTTATCGTCGGGGTGGAAAGTAAACGGGCGGAAGACTTGGTTTCTGAACTTTATCGCCCGCTCAAGCTCAACAATACGCCGGTGCTGTTTACCTCCGTGGAATCGGCGGAAGTAATCAAATATGCCGCCAACAGTTTCCTTGCCACCAAGATTGCCTTTATCAATGAAATGGCGGATTTATGTGAAAGGCTGGGGGCAAATATACTGGACGTGGCGCATGGCATGGGGCTGGACAGCCGCATCGGTAAGCGTTATCTAGAGCCGGGTCCCGGTTTCGGCGGTTCCTGTTTTCCCAAGGATACGTTGGCATTGGTCAAAATGGCGGAATCTGCCGGTATCCGCTCCCGCATTGTCGAGTCGGTGGTGTTGTCAAACGACCTGCGCAAATACCGCATGACTGAAAAAATTATTGAAGCCTGTGACGGAGATGTACGCGGCAAGACCATTGCGATTCTTGGGCTAACCTTCAAGCCCGGCACGGACGACATGCGTGACAGCGCGAGTCTGGTGATTATTCCGGAGTTGCTGAATTCGCAGGCACATGTTCGGGTGTATGATCCGCAGGGGATGAACGAAGCGAAAAAACTGCTTACCGGTAAAATACAATGGTGCGGCAATGCATATGAAGCGATGGAAAACGCGGATGTCCTGGTGCTGCTTACCGAATGGAATGAATTCCTGCGCCTGAATCTGGAGAAGGTAAAGAGCCTGCTTAATTCTCCTATTGTTGTCGATCTGCGCAATATCTATAAGCGCGAAGAGATGCAGAAAGCCGGAATCCGGTATTTTTCTGTAGGGAGAGCAAGTGCTTAAGCTACTGGAATGGATATATTCCCGGTTTAACTGTAAATTGACATCATAAGAATAAAATGGTATTACTTATATTTAATACCATTAATGGATTCATGTGCCATGACCGCAGTTCATACCACAATAGATAGCGGGGGACGGATTGTTATCCCGTACGATTACAGAAAAAAATTAAACCTTAAAGAAGGCGATACCGTAACGATCAGTTTGGACGAGGATGAATTCGCTGTCCGCGTATCCACTGCTCGCCTCGCTATAAAGCGGATGCAAAAATTACTAAAAGCGCGTGTTCCTGAAGGTGTTAGCCTTTCCGAGGAGTTGATTGCTGAACGCCGGGAGCAGGCAAAAAAAGAATGAAAACGCAAACTATCCTTGATTCATCTGCGTTGCTTGCTGCTCTTAGAGGAGAAGTTGGCGCTTCAGAAATTATGGAAATAATTGATAATGGAACCCATATGACTACGGTAAATCTTGCCGAGGTGATAACTAAATTATATCATTATAAAACAACCCGAGAAGAGATAGATGAGTTGATATATGATCTCCCCATCCACTTTATAGATGTAGATAAAGAATTGGCGCAACTCTCCTCGTCTTATTACCCGCAAGCCAGAAAATTTGGATTATCCCTTGCGGATAAAATCTGCCTTGCCGCGGCGCAGCGCGGTAATTATACCGCTGTTACAACGGATGAAATCTGGGCCAAAATGGACCTGGATATCAAAGTTCAGGTAATACGATGAGCAATAACCGCTTCGGCAGGATGTTTACCTATACAAGCTGGGGCGAGAGCCATGGTGAGGCGATCGGCTGCGTGGCGGACGGCGTGCCTTCGCTGATTCCACTTTGTGAAGCCGATATTCAGCATTACCTCGATAAACGTAAGCCCGCCCAGTCGCGCTTTACCACCCAACGGAAGGAAAGCGACACCGTAAAAATTCTTTCTGGCGTGTTTGAAGGTAAAACGACCGGTGCGCCGATTAGTCTTATTATCCATAATGAAGATCAAAAATCGAAGGATTATGGCGATATTAAGGATAAATTCCGGCCTGGCCATGCGGATTACACCTACTGGAAGAAATACGGCATCCGTGACTACCGGGGCGGCGGACGATCCTCGGCCCGCGAGACGGCGATGCGGGTTGCGGCAGGGGCGATTGCACGAAAGATATTGCCGGAGACGATAAAAATCCGCGGCGCGCTGATCCAGATGGGCACGGAAAAAATCAGTCGGGGCAATTGGGATTGGGATGAGGTGAATAACAATCCGTTCTGGTGTCCTGATAAAGCAAAGGCGCAGCAGCTGGAAGGCTATTTGGATGGCGTACGTAAATCTGGTTCTTCAGTCGGCGCGATGATTGAAGTGGTAGCAGAAGGTGTTCCAGCAGGGTGGGGGGGGCCGGTATACGGCAAGCTGGATTCCGACCTGGCCAGTGCCATGATGAGCATCAATGCGGTCAAGGGTGTAGAGATTGGTGACGGGATAAGGGTCGCAGGCATGCGTGGTGAGGAAAACGCTGATTGTATGCGGATGAAGGACGGGGAGGTGGAGTTTCTTGCCAATCATGCCGGCGGTATATTAGGGGGCATTTCCAGTGGACAGGCGATAATCGTGCGTTTTGCCATCAAGCCAACAAGCTCAATACTGACACCGGTGGAGACGATAGATATTCACGGAAACAATACGGAAATCGTCACCAAAGGCCGCCACGATCCGTGTGTTGGCATCCGTGCCGTGCCGGTAGGGGAGGCGATGATGGCCTGCGTGCTGGCGGATCATTACCTGCAGTGGAGGGCGCTGCATGATGGCGTACGCGAACGTTTGGCTGAATAATTCATCACGGCAGGTTTTCCAGGTGAGGGTATCAGCAAGCATCCTTCCTCGGGCAGGCTCGTACTATGACATACGTTTGGGCATATAAGTAGAAATTACGGAGTAAGTATGGAATTACAAGAGTTAAAATCTGTAGGGCATGCCTTGACTTTACCAACTGGTAACCGGCGTATAACGAAAGAAATGACGGAAGAATGTGCTGCTGCCATTTTGGATGAGGGAATACGACAGAAATTTCGAACCCAGTTTGGAATCATAGTCTTCGCAATACAAGAAGGCTTGGTAGATCGAGAGGATTATTACGACCTTTTTAGCGATCAGCCTCTAGAAAATCCACAATGGCGTGAGACGCATAGGCAGTTAGCAAATGAGGAGGAATGGAGAAACAGCTTGGGGGCTACAACGGATGGGTCTCCTCTTGCTCGGGCAGATGATAAAAATCCGATTTACATACGCTCTGGTACGCCATCCACTGCAGTGGCGGGGGCGGTAGTCGAGCACACGGAGGTTCATGCGATAAAACCCAACAAAAATATAAAAGGGACGGTAACAGCTTACAATGATGAAATAAAACATCCTATTTCTTCTATAAATGTCTATCCAAACGGTGATTTACAGATTTTTATAGGTGATAACGATTCTTCAGAAATTTATCCTTTAGAAACTGTCCTTTTAAAAGGTGAAGAAGAGAGTAACATTGGTCTTTTAGTCGGGGCATTGCGTAATAACGGTTATAAAGTTACACTAGGAGTTCAGAATTCTGTTAACGTTCCCAGCGATATTGCCTTGGAAGTAATAGAATATTTGTCTAGAGCAAAAGCTGGTAGTTTTCAAATGAAGGAGGGATTTGTTGCTCGTGCCAGCGAAGCTCGCAAAGAAGCCATGCGAATAACAAGAAGCGTTGAATTAAGATCGGAAAGACAAGCACTTTATCCTCAGAACATAAAATTGCCACCTAATGGAATGATGGTTCTTAATGAAAACAGAGAACATCCTATTGAGTCCATACACGTATACCAAGATGGCGCGGTACACATTTCTATGAATTATTTAAGGCCGGATACAAATAATATCCGTGCTACTTTAGCGAATACCTTACAAGCGTTATTTGAAGAAGCAGGTTCAACATCTGATTTTATTGCAAATAGTAATATTATTCAGATTCTTGATCCCAATATGGCATCAGTAGCAATAAACTACATATCTGGACGGAATAGGTCAAAAGAACCGGGGGAATTTGAGATAACCCCAAACTTTGCGATCCGCATTCGTGATGCTCGCACAGACATAATACGTACACCTCACGGACCAACTTCCTCCATGGTACGATAACAGTCTATTAACTCTGCGTAAATATCAGGCTGCCTTGCGGGAATGCGCACCGATGACGCGAGCAATTTGACCGCCCGGAGCCTGGAGTATGCTGGCGATGCGTTGTGCCGGGGCGCTGATGAGCCCAATGATTTTCGCACGCAACTCGTCAAGCGATGGCAATTTGGACAGTTCAACTACGCCTTTTGCATCCAGTAGTGTTTCGCCGAATGCACCGCCAAGCATAACTAATTTCTCATTGGCTTTAGCAAATTCGGCCAGCACTTTGGCAATCGCTACCGGATCGCTGGAATAGGCGATGGCCGTCGGCCCTACAAACATCGCCGAGATCTGTTCAAAAGGCGTGTTGGCAAGCGCACGCTGCGTGAGCTTGTTTTTGGTGACTTTGAAACCAGCGCCAATGCCCCGGATCTTTACACGCAATGCGGTCATTTCCGCAACGGAGAGACCTTTATAGTGGGCCACCAGAACCACGCTTGAAGCAGCAACGGAACTATTGATATTTTCTATAAAAGTCTGTTTCTCAGTTCTGTTCATGACGTTCTCCCTTATGCCGCAGCCAGACTGGATGGATCGATTTTCAACCCTGGCCCCATGGTGGTGGAAATGGATACTTTCTTTATGTAATTGCCTTTGCTACCCGTCGGTTTTGCCTTGTTCACGGCTTCAAAAAAGGCCTTGATATTCTGCGTCAACGCTTCTTCGCTGAAGCTGGCTTTGCCTATGCCCGCATGGACAATGCCTGCTTTTTCAACACGGAATTCAACCTGGCCGCTTTTGGCATTTTTTACTGCATCCGCGACGTTTGGGGTGACCGTGCCAAGCTTCGGGTTCGGCATGAGACCGCGGGGACCAAGCACTTTGCCAAGTTTGCCGACAACTGCCATCATATCCGGAGTGGCAATGCAGCGATCAAAGTTCATTTCACCTTTGAGTATCTTTTCCGCCAGATCGTCAGCACCTACCAGGTCAGCGCCGGCTTTCAACGCGTCTGCGGCCTTGTCGCCACGGGCAAACACGGCAACGCGGATTGTCTTGCCAATACCATTTGGCATTGCAACCATCCCACGCACCTGCTGATCCGACTGCTTGGTATCCACACCGAGATTGATTGCGATATCGACGGTTTCGTCGTATTTCGCTTTGGCGCCGATTTTGATGACCTTCACGGCTTCCGTAACCGCATAGGACTTGCTGCGATCCACCAGCTTTGCCGCCGCCGCATAACGCTTGCCGCCTACAGCTTTTTCGGCAGGTTTTTCTTTTGATGAAGCCTTCTCTTTTTTTACCATATTATGCCGCCTCTCCTATCACCTGAAGCCCCATGGCAAGTGCTGAGCCACGCAACATCTTGCAGGCAGATTCTATGTCATGCGCATTCAGGTCTTTCATTTTCAATTTCGCGATTTCACGTAATTGATCCCACGTAATCTTTCCTACCGTATCTCCTTTGCCCGGCGTCTTTGAGCCCTTTGCAACACCGGAATATTTTTTCAGGTAATAGGACACAGGCGGCGTTTTAGTAACAAAGGTAAACGTACGATCTCCATAGGCCGTGATAATCACTGGAACCGGGGTGCCTGGCTCATAGCCCTGCTGGGTCGCGGCGTTGAATGCTTTGCAAAATTCCATAATATTAAGACCGCGCTGACCAAGGGCCGGACCAATAGGAGGAGAGGGGTTCGCTTTGCCTGCGGGAACCTGTAATTTAATGTAACCTGCTATCTTTTTAGCCATATATTCCGCCTTCAATTTTCGAGTAGGTGCGCCTTATAGCGCAGGTATCAGGGTTTTGCAAATGGTAAATAATAGCTTTAAGCGACTTTCTCTACCTGGGTAAATTCCAGCTCTACCGGAGTGGAGCGCCCAAAGATGGAAACCGCCACTTTAATGCGATTCTTCTCGTCATCCACTTCCTCGACAACACCCACAAAGGATTCGAATGGCCCTTCGGTAACCTTGACCGATTCACCGATTTCATACACCACGGAGCTTTTGGGGTGTTCAATGCCTTCCTTGACCTGGCGAAATATGGATTCTGCTTCGGCCTCGGAAATGGCCTGCGGCTTGCCGCCGCCGCCCAGAAACCCTGTAACTTTCTGGGTATTTTTTACCAGATGCCAGCTTTCGTCTGTCAAATCCATTTTGACCAGCACATAACCGGGGAAAAACTTGCGTTCGGCATTGGTTTTTTTGCCCCGGCGAATTTCCACGACTTCTTCCGTCGGCACCACGACATCTTCGAACATATGGGTGATACCGTGCTGGGCAGCCTGTTCCTTGATCGAATTTGCCACCTTTTTCTCAAATCCCGAATGTGCATGAATGATGTACCAGCGCATTGCCATAGTCTTATCCTCTTTATTTATGCTCCAAGTCCAAGAATCGCCCGCACGGCGGCAGAAACCATGCTATCGACAAACCAGAAAAAAATGGCTGAAATAAATACCAGAATCAGCACCATACTGGTTGACACCATGGTTTCCTTGCGGGTCGGCCAGACTACCTTGTTTACTTCCTGGCGTACTTCGCGGAAAAATTTTGCGGGATTCTCTGTGGACATAATTACGTATTTGCGCCTGTTTTCTTATCCGCTTTTTTGCCCTCGGCAGGCGCTTTTTTATTCTCAGCCTTTGCTTCCGCCGGCACGGCTTTTTTATCAGTGCTTGCAGCGGCTTTAGTCTCGGTCGCAGAAGCCCCCCCGCCAATGGAGCCGTACTTACTCTTGAATTTCTCCATCTGACCGGTTTTACGGTAACTTACGCCACCAATCCATGCCGGATGGGTTTTGGGATCTACGTCCAGCTGTAGGACATCCCCGGCCTTTCCCCAGGTGGAACGGGTTTCATAACGCGTGCCATCGGTCATTACAATGGTAATCGGATGATAATCCGGGTGAATTCCTTCTTTCATACGCTTCTCCAGCTTTTTCAGGGTAAATTTTATATGAGGGGAAGTGTCTAGCGTAAAGATTTCCCTAAATCAAGGCTTATTCGCCAAAGTTTTTTACGGCATTGATTTACGGCATAGAGTATGGTATATATACTATATGCAGACACAGAAAATCACTGCCCATATCCCAGTTGAACTCCTTAAGTCCGCGCAGGAAGTTACCCATAAGGGGGTGACAGAGACGCTACGCGAAGCACTGGCGTTGCTGGCACGCAGCAAAGGGTATGAGAAGTTCCTGAGCGGATATGGCAAAGTAAAACTTTCCATTGATCTCGAAGCGCTACGGAAAGACTAAGATGTCTTTTGCTGTAGATAGCTCCGTTTTAATTGCGTATTTCAACGGTGAAAAGGCTCCTGATATCGAGTTAATAATAAAAGCGGCAAGTGATGGAAAATTATTCTTGCCTCCGGTTGTCATAACAGAAGTGCTTTCAACATCTGAATATCGTAAGATTTGGGGTTATTTGGAGGGATTACCGGTATTGCCGGTTACAGAAGGATATTGGGAACGTACTGCCGATATTCGCAGAATATTGATGGAAAAAAACCTTAAATCCCATTTAGGGGATGCATTAATCTGCCAATCCTGCCTTGATTCTAATGTTCCTCTGATTACCCGTGACAAAGATTTTCGGCATTATAAAATACTAGCGGGACTCACATTGGCAAAATACTAGGCGCTTCCCATACAGGGGCAGCAGAACCTAATGCGCTTGCTGGATGCCGCCAGTGCATCTCAATGCTGTTTATCATTGCCGGAGGTAAACACCGTTTTGCGTCCCCCCAACTGGTGTGCTCTATTATGGTTGATAAATCTTCCTGAGTTTCAACCGCCATCTCTTGTAACGATGTCATTTTACCAGAATCCATTAATAGTTTTGCAGTGCGGGCAAGTGACAGATGGAATGAAGAGGTGCGTCCATCTGTCAATCTATCTGTGATTGCACGAATAGCAGCCGCCGCCATAATATAACCAGTCGCATGATCCAGTGCCTGCACCGGAAGGGGCATCGGAATAATGGAGTTTTTCCAGGCCATTCCTGCATGAGCGATGCCGCTGCTCATCTGTATTAAGCTATCAAATCCCCTTCGTTTAGCCCACGGCCCATTTCTACCATATGCATTTAGAGACACCTCAATAAGCTCAGGAGCGATAGTGCGACGGGTAGTTACGTGATAACCAAGATTCTCAAGCGCGCCAGGACGATACCCATGCAATAAAATATCTGCCTGTGAAAGCAGTATTTCAAACTGTTTCCGGTCATTTGTATTTTTAAGATCAAGACGGGCGCATCTCTTACCTAGGGCAACCTCCGGGATAATACCAGGCTCTTCCCAATCAGGAGGATCAATTCTTAGCACATCCGCCCCATATCCAGCCAGAAAACGGCTTGCGACAGGTCCCGCCAGCACACGCGTCAAATCCAGCACTTTCAGTCCGGCAAGCGGCCTGTTTTTTGTAGGCAACCATTGTGATGTTGATCTATTCCCTGTATCAACCATTTCCACAAGCGGCTCGGAAGCGACTGCACGTCCCTGCGGATGCTCTTGCCACTGCTCAAAAGAGCGCATTTCTGCTGCACAGCCGCCTGCGCTGATTACGGCGGCTTCCAGGTCCGTAGCCATCCAGCTTGTAACGGCCTTTGCCATGGAATTTTTATGAGGATGATAGCCAAGCACTTTCTTGGTGGCAGCGCGGTGATGCGGAGCGTTTGTATGCAACCGTATCCAGCCGTCTTTTGTTTTGTAATCTCCGGCAATAGGATCCCATGCAGGCGGCAGTTTCCAGCCTAACGGACGGATAGACCAGCCAAACCACAATGAAGCCAGCCTGCGATCCACGACCACTTCTGGTATCAATGAAGCTACATTTCCTGAGAGTTCGGCAATAGAAAGTCCTGCGACGGCGATTGCAGCAACAGCCAGATCGGTAACAGGATAAATAGATGGCAAATCTCCCTTGCCAATAACAGCCACCTTATCCAAAACATCTATGTTTCCCCCCACTGCTCTCCATATATCTGCAAGCAATATATCCAGTGTGGCAGGCATCTCTGGGTCACATCCCCCTTACTATTTCTATATGCTCTTTGGGGAGTTCGCCGATAAAACGCGAGGGAATGTTTGATTGCCACTGGTTATACATGCGGCGGCTGCCGGCGAAACTAATGGTGCAGGTTTTTCGGGCACGGGTAATACCGACATAGGCGAGGCGGCGCTCTTCTTCTACCCCATCTCTGCCGTTTTCATCCAGCGAGCGTTGGTGCGGGAAGAGCCCTTCTTCCCAGCCAGGCAGGAATACGTGGTTAAACTCCAGACCCTTGGCGGCATGCAGCGTCATGATGCTGACCATATCACCGTTGATATTTTCCGCCATGTCCGTCACCAGCCCGACATGTTCCAGGAACGCAGTCAGGCTTTCAAACTCGCCCATCGCCCTGACCAACTCCTTCAAATTATCAAGCCTGCCTTGCGCATCGGGTGAGGTCTCCAGTTTCCACATCGGGCGGTAGCCGGATTCTTCCAGCACTATATCCGTGACTTCGCCGATGGAATGTGTGCCGAGCAATTTGCGCCAGTGCTCGAAGGAAGCGAGCAGGGCAGAGAGCGTCGCTGCAACTTTACCTTTCAACGTGCCAGCATCTATCAATTGACGGATGGAGCGTGTCATGGATATGTCCTGGGAACGGCCATAACTATGTATAGTTTCCAACGTTGCCGTGCCTACGCCGCGCCGCGGCATATTAATGATGCGCTCGAAGGCCAGATCGTCATCCGGCTGGGAGATGACGCGGAGATAGGCAACCGCATCGCGGATTTCCTGCCGTTCATAGAACCGCAGGCCGCCAATGACGCGGTAGCCGATGCCGAGCGTCAGGAAACGTTCTTCAAAAGCGCGGGTCTGGAAACCTGCGCGTACCAGCACCGCCATTTCATCGAGGCGGCTTTTTTCTCGCTGGCGGGCTTCCACCTCGTCGCCGACGAAGCGCGCCTCTTCATCGCCATCCCAGAGCGAGCGCACTACCACTTTTGCGCCTTCTTCATCTTCCGTCCATAATGTTTTCCCAAGGCGGCTGCTGTTCTGGGCGATAAGCTTGGAAGCGGCGCCCAATATATTGCCCGTAGAGCGGTAATTGCGTTCCAGACGGATCACCTGCGCCCCGGGAAAATCTTTTTCAAACCGGAGAATGTTGCCGATTTCCGCACCGCGCCAGCCGTAGATGGACTGATCATCGTCTCCCACACAGCAGATGTTTTTATGCCCTGTCGCCAGCAGCCTGAGCCAGAGATATTGCGCTACGTTTGTGTCCTGGTATTCGTCCACCAGTATATATTTAAAGCGCTGGGTTATTTCCTTATGTATATCGGGGAAAGTGGTGAACAAAATAAGGTTATGTAGCAGTAAGTCGCCGAAATCCATTGCGTTCAGGGTCTTCAGGCGCGACTGGTAGGTCTTATATAGCATAAGGGCCTTTGCTCCTGATCCGTGGCCTGCATCCACCGCGCTGATTTTCTCCGGCGGCAGCCCCTGATCTTTCCAACTCTGTATGATGGACAGGATCAGCTTGGGCGGAGTCTGCTTTTCATCCAGGTTATGCTCGTTCAACAACTGTTTGATCAAGCGCAGTTGATCGTCGGTATCCAGGATAGTAAAGCTGGAGCTGAATCCCAATGCCTCCCCATGTCTGCGCAGGATTTTTGCTGCAATCGAATGGAAGGTGCCCAACCAGTTCAAAGAGGAGCGTGATTGCTGTCCGGTTTCCATAGGTCTGCTGCCATGGAGCAGTTTTTCAATGCGCTCCCCCATTTCACGTGCCGCCTTATTGGTGAACGTTACCGCCAGTATCTGCCCCGGCCAGGCACGGCGGGTAGCCAGGATATGGGCGATACGCGAAGTAAGCACCCGCGTCTTTCCTGTACCTGCGCCGGCCAGCACCAGCACCGGCCCGTCTACTGCTAGGACTGCGGCTTGCTGCTCGGGATTAAGCGTAGTAATAAAAGAAGGGGAAGGGGGATTGTTTTCTATGGTCTCAATAATATCCTGCATCATAGGCTAACCATAGCATGGTAAAAGAACCACTCAAGAAAAAATACCCACATGAATTCATCAAATATCACCTTGATTATACTAATAATATACAATACCTAATAAAAAATTAACTTTTTAAAATATATATTTCTTGACATGTATTTTTGTTGCAATAGAAAGAATGGTTTTGCTACTATTAATAGTGCCGCTGTTTCAGGTGGCTATTAGTAGGTTAAACAAGCAAAAAATAAAGGAGCCGTATCATGTCGGTAGAAGCGCATATCAGAAGCCTGCAGGTAAAACATGCTGAATTGGAATCCACTCTCTCTGAAGAGATTGCCAGGCCGCACTCCGATTTCTACATCATAAAAGATCTTAAAAAGCAGAAATTGATTATAAAAGAAGAAATCGCTCGGCTTATGCATGGCCTTGCAACACAGCACCAGAGTGCATCTTAAAAAGATTCCCGACTGTTCATCAGCGAAGGCCCGCCTCCTGCGGGCTTTCTTTTTACAAGGCAGTGTTTAAAATACGACTTTTTCTAAATTTTCTCAGGCCATCAAGTATAAGTACGTTGCATAATAGGGCTATGTACGATAGCAAGAAGCAATGCATCATAACCCTGTCAGCAGACTGGCTCTGGTAAACTGGCCCCTTGTTATCTGTATCATGCTCATGGCAAGTATCGGCTTCGCCATGATGTATTCCGCCGCCGGCGGCAGCTTTAGTCCCTGGGCCTCACGGCAGATAGTGCGCTTTGTGTTCGCGTTTGGGCTCATGCTGACCCTTGCCCTGACGCCAGCGCAGTTTCTGTTACGCTATGCTTATGTTATTTATGGCATATCCCTTATCATCCTGATAGGCATCGAAGTGGCGGGGTTCATGGGCAAAGGCGCCAAGCGCTGGGTGGATGTCGGTGGCGTTAACCTCCAGCCCTCCGAGCTGATGAAAATCGCGCTTATACTTGCCCTTGCGCGTTATTTTCATTCCCAGCATGAAATTGATACCAACCGGCTCTCGCATCTTATTCCACCGATAATTCTGGTAATGCTCCCGGCGGTTTTTATTCTGCGCCAGCCTAACCTCGGCACCGCCACTATTCTTGTTTCCGTGGGAGCGACTTTGTTTTTCATGGCGGGGGTAAAAGCACGTTATTTCCTGATTATTATTGCCCTTGGGCTCATGGCCGCGCCGGTGGGATGGCATTTCCTGCATGATTACCAGAAACAACGTGTCATGACTTTCCTGCATCCGGAAGCGGACTCCCTGGGCGCTGGATATAACATCATGCAATCCATCATTGCTATCGGATCGGGCGGGTTCTTCGGCAAGGGCTATATGCAGGGATCGCAGGGACAGCTTGATTTCCTGCCGGAAAAGCATACGGACTTCATATTCACCATGATAGCGGAGGAATTTGGTTTCTTCGGCTGCGTTTTTGTACTGGTGGTATACATGATTATGATTTTTTATGGCATCGCCATAGCGCTAAGAAGCCGCCATCTCTTCGGCAGCCTGTTATCGCTGGGCGTGGCGGCCATGTTGTTTTTCCATATTGTCATCAATACCATGATGATTATGGGGTTGATTCCGGTCGTAGGCGTGCCGCTGCCCATGCTTTCTTATGGTGGCAGCAGCATGATTTCCATGCTTATCGGTTTTGGGCTGATGCAGAATGCCTACATAAACGGGGACATTAATTTATCGCGTAGAGCAGGGGTGGTATAAGGCAAAAAGAGTTTTACTAAAAACACATGGATAAATTATTTTTGTGTTTTGCATTAACGGATAAATTTGTTATAGCTATCGCGAATTAACCTTTATAAGAAATAACTATGGTGCATAATTCCACGTCTTGCTGTGGCGGACAGAAAACATCCCATGCAGCTTCAGAACAAGACGAACCATCCCGCCGTGATTTTATTATGCTGGCAGCTGGCGCTTTAGGAGGTGTCGGCGCGGCGGCAACGGCATGGCCCTTCATTAACAGCATGAACCCTTCTGCAGATGTACTGGCGCTTTCTTCGACGGAAGTGGACTTGTCGCCAATTCAACCAGGGCAGAGCATCAAGGTCAAATGGCGTGGCAAGCCGGTGTTCGTAAGGCGGCGCACCAAAGAGGAAATAGCATCTGCCGCAGCAGTGAATATCAGCGATCTGCGTGATCCGCAGTCGGATGACAGTCGGGTAAAACCGGGACATGCGGAATGGCTCATCGTGCTCGGCGTATGCACTCATCTGGGATGTGTCCCCCTTGCGAATCAAGGAGAATTCGGCGGCTGGTTCTGTCCCTGCCATGGCTCGCAGTATGATACGTCCGGGCGTATCCGCAAAGGCCCGGCGCCGCTTAATCTTCCGGTTCCCGAATATACCTTCCTGAGTGACACCAAAATACGGATTGGATAATATGCATCCCCCAGAGAAACCCGTTGCTTCCGGCAAACAAAACATTGGCGAAGTAGTAAAAGACTGGATCGAATACCGGTTGCCGCTTTTTAAGCTGCTAGACGGTGTTGTCGGCAGCTATCCTGCGCCGAAAAATCTTAATTATTGGTGGAATTTTGGCTCGCTGGCAGGTCTGGTGCTGGTAATCCAGCTATTGACCGGAATTTTTCTTGCGATGCATTACACGCCGCACGCAACGATGGCATTTGACAGCGTAGAAAATATCATGCGTAACATCAATTCCGGCTGGATGATGCGCTACATGCATGCGGTCGGGGCTTCCATGTTCTTTGTATTGGTATATGTCCATATTCTGCGCAATATTTATTACGGATCTTATAAAAATCCCCGCGAATTATTATGGATAATAGGATTGGTTATATTCTTGGTAATGATGGCCACTGCTTTTATGGGGTATGTATTGCCCTGGGGACAGATGAGTTTCTGGGGCGCAACGGTTATTACGAGTCTGTTTGGCGCGTTTCCTTTTGTCGGTGACTATATTACGCACTGGCTCTGGGGAGGGTATTCCGTAGATAACCCAACGCTGAACCGCTTTTTTGTGCTACACTTTCTTTTGCCCTTTGTATTGGTTGGCATCGTCATCCTGCATGTATGGGCATTGCATCAGCATGGTTCGAACAATCCCACCGGTGTGGATGTAAAAACTCCGAAAGATACGCTGCCTTTCAATCCATATTATACAGTGAAAGACCTGTTCGGGATTGGGGTATTTCTTATCATCTTTAACTACATTGTATTTTTCCAGCCCAATATGCTTGGTGATCCGGATAATTATATTCCCGCTAACCCGATGGTAACGCCGACGCATATCGTGCCAGAATGGTATTTCCTGCCCTTTTATGCGATTTTGCGCTCTATACCCAATAAGCTCGCTGGTGTGCTCGCGATGTTTGGCGCGATTATCCTCATGTTTTTCCTGCCATGGCTCGACGGCTCAAAGGTGCGCAGCGCCACCTACCGCCCGATGTTCAAATGGGCGTTCTGGGCGTTTCTTGCAGACGGACTTCTGCTTGGTTATATAGGATCAAAACCAGCGGACTGGGGAGTATTATACCATCTTGGGCTCAGCTTCCTGCCGGATTTAACGATTGGCATGCTTGCAACGTTGTATTATTTCTTTACCCTGCTGGTGCTCATACCCTTGATTTCACGTATTGAAAAACCGCTTCTGCTACCGGAAAGCATAGATGCTGCCTGTAGTAAGTAACATTGGAGACCCATCGCATGTTTTTTAAAGGAATTGGTTATGCGTTGCTTGCGGCTTTAGCGATCGCACAGATAGCGGCGGCTGAAGAGCTGGAGCACCCCAAGCATCTGGCTTGGCAATTCGAAGGAATGACCGGATATCTGGACAAGAAGGCGGCACAGCGTGGTTTTCAGGTATATAGCCAGGTATGCTCTGTCTGTCATTCATTGAACCGTGTCTCGTATCGTAACCTTTCCGATCTGGGTTTTACTGAAGCGGAGATCAAGGCAGTGGCTGCGAGCAAACTGGTGGAAGATTATGATGACAAAGGCCAGCGTATTATGCGTCCCGGCAAAATGTCCGATAATTTTGTGCCGCCCTATCCCAATGAGGATGCTTCACGCGCTGCCCATGGCGGAGCGTATCCGCCGGATTTAAGCCTCATTGTTAAAGCGCGCCATGATGGACCAAACTATGTTTTTTCACTGATCACCGGCTTTGGCCCCGCACCTACGGATGAAAAACCCGTGCCGAATAAGTATTATAATCCTTATTTCCCGAATCATTGGATTTCTATGCCGCCGCCGCTTTCGGAAGGTCTGGTAACGTATCAGGACGGTATGCCCGCTACGGTGGATCAGATGGCCAAGGACGTAGTGGTTTTCCTGCAATGGGCGGCTGAGCCGGAAATGGAACAGCGGAAACTGACAGGCCTGCGCGTATTAGTATTCCTGACGATACTCACGGGAATGCTCTATGCCATCAAACGGCGCATCTGGCGCAATGTCAAACACTAGCATTTTATCCGACAGGGCGGTAATCGCAGTAAGAGGTGAGGATGCGCGTACATTCCTGCAAGGCCTTATTACTAATGACATAAACAAGGTTACCCGACAGACTGCCATATTCGCGGCATTGCTTTCGCCACAAGGTAAGTTCCTGCATGATTTCTTTATCATGGAACTTGAAGGAAATCTGTTGCTTGAAACCGCTAAGGCTACAGCTACAGATGTAATTAAGCGCCTCTCGATGTATAAGCTGCGCGCGAAGGTAGAAATTGCTGAAATGCCACATATGAGAGTAGGGGCAGAGTGGGGTCAAATTGGAATTTCCAATCTCGAATCTGGAAATTTTGTTCTCTATAAAGATCCAAGACTGGCTGAATTAGGAAATCGCTTTATCCTCTATAATTCCGAATTCCAGATCCTCAATTCCCAGAACGAAAGCGCTTACGAACTTCATCGCCTGAAGCTGGGGGTGCCGGAAGGCAATGCAGACCTGACGTATAACCGCTCTTTCCCTATGCAATGGGGATATGACAAGCTTAACGCGATTGACTTTAACAAAGGCTGCTATGTCGGCCAGGAAGTGACAGCGCGATCAAAACATCTGGGGGAATTACGCAAGCTGGTGCACCAGGTGACTGCGGATAAAGAACTGCCACCGAAGGACACGCCTGTTATGAGTGGTGAAAAGGAAGTGGGAACCATGGCCGGCAGTATGGGAGCCGTGGGTCTTGCGCTGCTCAACATCGAGGCGGCACATTCCGGCAAGCCGTTATATACGGGCGGAATAGAGATCAAGGCAAGCCTGCCTCAGTGGATAAGATAAAACATATATCATCTTTATATCATTTAAAATGAACTTCAGCACACACACTGGAGCTTTAAATGAAACATTATAAATGAACCTTTCAAAACAGCAGCAACGCTATGAAGTTCTGGACGGGATGCGTGGAATAGCCGCATTTTGCGTGATGATGTATCACTATACCATGTGCACGAATTTTCCTATTTTCAGGAATGCCTTTCTCGCAGTCGATTTGTTTTTTATCTTAAGCGGTTTTGTCATAGCCCACACTTATAGCCAGCGCCTTCTAAATGGCATGAGTTTTACGGAATTTTTCTGCCGGAGGGTTATCCGGCTTTACCCGATGTTCTTCATGGGACTGGTGCTTGGCGGGGTAACCTTTTCAGCCATGACAAAACTGGGATGGAGCAATTATTCCCTACGTGATATAGCGGCAAGCCTCTTATGCAATATGCTTTTCCTGCCGTACTTGAATGATGGAAGGATTTTTCATTTCCCCACAGATATTGTCACGCAAGGGCCGGTGTTTCCTGTGGATACTCCCATGTGGAGCCTGTTTTTCGAGCTGTTTATAAATATGTTCTGCCTGCTGTTGTTCAGGCTGAATAATCTTCACCTAAAAAGATTGGTACTACTCATGTACGGCTTCGTCGTAGTGCGTGGCCTGATTTCCAGTTTTATCCATTTCGATATTGCCGTGACGCCTTCGGATGGATGGGGAACGCTCAACTTTCTCTCCGGATTCCCGCGGGTTTTTTATGGGTTTGTATTCGGCATTCTCCTGCAGAGGCATATTGAAGAAGTCCCTGAGTCACCTTATGCCTCCCGCTTGAAATTTATCTATAATCAGCCCTTTTTATTATACGGTCTTTTATTAATGGTATTTCTATTTCCATTCCCGTATGGGATGCATGGAGTAACCTATCTGTTTATGCTTGGCTTTGTCATGCCCTTTTTTGTATGGATGGGAGCTATGTCATGGTGTAAAAATCGGCTTAGCTTCGCTATATCCCGTTTCCTCGGATGGATATCCTATCCCCTCTATTGCCTGCATATGCCGGTCAGTCACGGAATAAATGTACTATTTAAAAAATATGATTACCCTGGTGTGGGAATGGTTCCAGTTGCCATATCCGTGATTACAAGCGTCATAACAGCAATACTCATCACCAAGCTGTATGAGGAACCGTTGCGGAATGAATTATCCAAGAGATTAAAGACGGCAGCGCTGAGACAACAGGTTAAGGTAGTTATCCCTTAATCAACTGCTGGAATTCATTCCATTCGCCCTTGCTCATGCCGCTGGATTCTTGGCTGACCTGCTTGCCTGCCAGCATTTCTCGGATGGCGTTCAAGCCTTTGGCGGACAGGCTTGCCCCCGCCGATACGGTAGTTCATGAAGGCTTCATAAGTAATGGGCAGCCAGCGCTTCAGCATGTCCAGCATCGCTTCAGCATACACTCGAATTTCATACTGAGCATGTGGATCGGCGCGCAGAGACAAGAAATGCATCAAATTATGCAGATCCACTTTCCAGTACCATTGGGTGTAATAATTGAGCGTCAGATTCATCCGCGCCAGTTCACGCGCCAGCCCTTTATTCTGCTCTTTAATCGGCTTGCCGCTTTCGTCCTCATTGAGCATTTCGATATAGTGCTCATAAACCTGAGTGGAATCATGTTTAAGCACTTCAAATACTCGCGCCGCTTCTACGCCTTCCACTAGCTCGCCGCGCCCTTGACGGTTGGTTTTTGCCTGAGCGGCAAGATGTTCGGGATGGGGGATATAGAATTCCCGATCCAGAATGGAATAACGCGCCGAGTATTCATTGACATTGGCGGTGCGGTGGCGAATCCATTGCCGTGCGACGAAAATAGGGAGCTTGATATGAAACTTTATCTCGCACATTTCAAATGGGGTAGAATGGCGGTGACGCATCAGGTAATTGATAAGCCCGGCATCCTCATTCACCTTCTTCGTGCCCTTGCCATAAGAAACCCGCGCCGCCTGCACAATCGCTGCATCGTCCCCCATATAGTCGATGACCCGGACAAAGCCATGATCCAGTACGGAAACCGGCTTATAGAGAATTTCTTCCAGCGCCGGAACCACGGCGCGAAGGGTAGGGGTGGTTTCCCTGCGGGTAGCGGCAATCTCCTGTTCCTGCTCGTCCGTCAGCGGTGTCTTGAGTGGCGATACGGTAGAAAAACTATTATCTTTCTTCGCGGATGCCCCAGCCATTATTTCCTGCCTTTTATATGATTCATGATCCATTTTACTGCCTTAAGGCTATTATATTTGCCCATTCCGGTAAATACAACAAAATCGGCACGGTGCCTTTTTTGCCTGTCCGGCATCTGCTGCGCCAGTATACGTGCCAGCTTCTCTTTTGTCATGCCGGGTCTTCGCATGGCGCGTTGATGTTGCAGGAAGGCAGGGACGGTCGCGACCACTGTATAATCGCAGCGTGTTTCGGCCTGTGTCTCAAACAGCAGGGGGATATCCAGCACAGCTACCTGTTTTCTGTGAATGCGTGCTTTTTTTATGAATCTTTCTTGAAGCCTGTGCACCATCGGATGCAGTATTTTTTCCAGCTCACGCAATTTATGTACATCAGCGAATACCTCTTTTCCAAGCAGGTTACGATCAATGGCATTGCCTGCCAGTGCTTGAGGAAAGAGAGAAGTTACCCTTTTTACCGCTGCGCCGTTCTTTCCCAACAGTTGATGCACCAGCCGATCGGAATCGCAGATAGCAGCCCCGCAGAGGGCAAATTGACGTGCCACCACGCTTTTACCCATGGATATCGAACCAGTAAGGCCAATAATGATCATGCGATACCCTGCAAGACATATTCGCGTAATTCCGACGTCACTTCCGGCGTGATGCCGAACCATTCGTAGAATGCCAGTTGCGCCTGGTAAAGCAGCATGCCAAGACCGTCTATCGTTTTATTGCCGCGTTCCGCTGCGCGTAAGAGCAGGGGAGTCATCAGCGGGTTATAAACGATATCGCTGACAAACGCATGGGATGGCAGTGTATCAAGCGAGATGTCTAATGCGCCCTTTCCCTTCATACCTAAAGAAGTGGTGTTGACCAGTAACGCTATCTCGTGCATGGCGCTTTCCGCCATATTCCATTCCACCACTTTTATCCTGCTGCGGTGTAAGGATTCAGCCATCTCGTCTGCACGCGCGCGTGTGCGGTTTGCCAGGATTATGTCATAGCCTGAATCGAGCAGGCCGACGCATACCGCCCGAGCAGCGCCGCCTGCACCCAGCACCAGCGCTTTTCTACCTGCCGCTTTCCAGCCGCCATTTTTCAGGTTGCAGATGAATCCATAGGCATCGGTATTCGTCCCTCTAAGTTTTCCGTCCTGTACAAGTATAGTATTGATCGCCCCAATCCGTTTTGCGGTATCATCCACTTCATCTACCCATTTCATGGCGGCTTCCTTGTGGGGAATGGTAAGGTTAACGCCGATAAAATCTTTTTCCGCCATCATGCGTAAAAAATGTTCCGGATTTTCTGGCTCCAGAGGAAAAGCGTCGTAGCTCGCTTCTACTCCGTATTTTTTTAACCAATAATTATGCAGGCGGGGGGATAGGCTATGGCTTACGGGATAACCGATGACTCCTGCTTTTTTGCTCATAAAGCTTCACATTTTCTAGCGGCGATAATCATCATATTACTGGCGAATTGGGGCGGAAGGAACCAGGAAAGCATGTGATTTATCCGGTCGGAACGATCACAATAGGCGTATTCCATCAGCGAAAAGCCACAATCGGCAAGTATCAATCGGATCTCGTCCATCGTGACGAAATGCTTTAGAAGGCCAAAATACTTAGGTTTTCCGGTTGCGCGATACATTATCCGCACCAGTGCACGGCTGAGTGAATGGCGGTTGGGGATAGAAAAGATAAGGGTTCCCTCATTATTGAGCAGGCTAGATAAAAAACGAAAAGAAGAGGGAAGACAATCCAGATATTCAATGATGCTGGAAGCGGTGACGATGTCAGCTTTCCGGAAGGATTCCGTATTGGGTATGGGGAGGTGAGATTGCTGAAATTCAAGATTATCCAGATTTCGCCTGCGCGCATTTTCCCGACCTATCGAGAGCATTTCCTGTGAGCCGTCAATCGCGATGGTATGCATTCCCAGTTGCGCCAGCTCGCAGGCAATTGCGCCGCTGCCGCAGCCTATATCGTAAGCCGAAGTGGCATCCTTGCAGTATCTTTCCAAGAAATTGCACCAGAGTTGTACTCTTTCCAGGCGGTTGGGAGCGCTTTTGTAGCTGGCGTGAAACTCTTCTGCCGTGGAGGAAAAATAATCTACTGCTTGCATACTCTACTGCGTTTTTAACAAGTCAATGGCAGGCAGGGAAGGATCGCGCTGTTTCTTTTCTTTTTCCTTCTGCGCTTTCTCCTTTTCTTCCTCGGCTTTTTTACGATCCGCGGCGATTTTATCAATGTCAGGCGGCGGCTGGTCGAAGATATTGAAAATATCGCGCAGGAAACCGGGAGTCAGCACTGAAAGCGGATTGACGCTCACCGAGGGGTTATCCATATTGCCTTTAATGCTGTAGTTCATGGCTAGAATTCCCTTGCCCTTACCGCCCATCAGCAAATCACCTATCACCGGCACATTGCCGAGCATGGAGTTCATGGTGTAGGAGGGAACGAGCGCGCCGTTTAAGTCCAGAGTAGAATTGCCGGTATCAATGGTACCGTCCGCCGTAAGGCCGAGCGCCGATCCGTGCGCTTTGGCTTCCTTGAGCACAATCAGGCCATCACGCCAGGTAAAGGGGGCGTAGAGCTTACTGAATGCAATGCCGTTACCGGTCAGGGTATCCAGAAAGCCGGTGAGCGAGGCTATGGTCAGTATCCTGGTAAGCAGCGGAGCTTTTTTCAGCGTATAGTCCTGCATGACCATTGCGCCCTCGATCTTATCTCCGTTATAGCTTCCAGTCAGGTTCATTTTTCCTCCTTCAATGCTGTCCAGAATGCCCAGCACATGCATGAGATCCCCGGCATCGTTCGAGGTGGCGTTAAGCTTGCCTTCCTTAATAACATAATTAAAGCTATTTTTTTCACCCAGCCGGGCGTTTATCATAGCGGAATGGCATATGCTGCCGCAATCGGCCTGCAGCGTAACCTCATGCATTTCTCTTTTATCGCCAAACACTAGCCGGTTTACCTTAAGGTTCAGCGTATAATCGCGTTGTTTCTTAGGCTTCTTGCTGTCGATATAAGGCGATACATCGAAGGAGTTCCCTGTGGCGGAAAGCGCTATGCCAGCAGGTGTTTCCCTATACGTCAGGGATGTCAAATCATTATTGCCGAAACGCAGTTGATCAAACGTAGCCGAACTTATAT
>JABDGA010000020.1:0-23668 GCA_013286285.1 Alphaproteobacteria bacterium
ATGAATACGAAGAAAGCATCGGAATACCTTGCAATGGAAGCAAGCACATTACAGACATGGCGCGTCATCGGTACAGCTTTCTTTTTCGTACAAATGCGGATGAATTGGAAGAGTTTCATGCGTGGTGATATGGACAAAAGATCGTATTAATTAACGTAATGGATTGGACTATCAGCCCTGTTATCTTCGGGCTCACATATACTTGCATTGCTGTAATAGTGTATTTGCGTCTGCTTTACTTTGATGAAGGTCAAATACGCCCAAGATTAAATTAAGCAGCGTTGTTTTTATTAAGATATTGTTCAGTTCAAAATGTTGGAAGCGGCAATGTTCAAGTATGCAATTAGTTCAGTCATATGGGCGTGAATATCTTGAAGAATAAAATGAAGATCCCATAGCGCTCAACCAGCCAACGGAAATCAGGTATTGCGATTTATTATATCGGCATAGATCTGCATAGATGGTATAATCCATGCCCATTTACAGCCATTTGATAGAATAGCTATTTTTAGCAATAACATCTTTATGTGATTTCAACTTTTGCAGCGCCATCCTTTGACTTAGAGCAAAGCAGGATTGTGAGGATGGTATACAAATCCATCTCGAAGTATGACCTAGATGCTTCCGCGTTGCTCGTCAGAATAACCCAATCCATAATAGTCGCTTACTCATTATTAACCACTAAAGGAGTATGTCTTATGTCAAATGATAACAATAATTCGGTAGTCGCCGTCTATGACAGTCATGATAACGCAGAACGCGCCGTCAAAAAATTGGCGGACGGCAACATCCCCATGAAAGAAATCAGCATCATCGGTAAGGGGTACCATACCGATGAAAAAGTGGTTGGTTTTTACAATACCGGTGATCGTATGAAGTTCTGGGGCAAATATGGCGCATTCTGGGGCGGTATGTGGGGCATTCTTATGGGGGGACTGTTTGTAACGGTTCCTGTTATAGGCCCAGTCGTCGTGCTTGGCAGTTTTGCTGCTATGGTGCTTGCTGGTATTGAGGGAGCAGTTGTTGTTGGTGGCTTCAGTGCGCTGGCTGGAGCTCTTGCGAGCATAGGTATTCCTAAAGACACTGTTCTTCAATACGAGAACGCATTGAAGGCAGATAGTTTTCTGATCCTGGTACAAGGCACAGCAGAAGAAGTCGAACATGCCCGTTCTATACTAAAGACAAGCGATGCCAAACAGGTTGATTATCACGGTTGCAAGGATAAAAGCATTAACGAAAGTCCTGCAATCAGCTTAAAGGCAAGCTGAGTTTAACGGGAGGCGAAAGTGCACCGCTTTCGTCTCCTGTATTTGTATCATTTCCATCTTCTATTCAATAAGGATTCCCCATGAAAGCCCACGTTTTGTTCGCTACTACTATTTTGAGTGCTGCGCTCGTCCTTGGTGTCAGTTCCTGCTCACAAAAAACCGATACCATGACCAGCAATAATGCCAGGACTATAACGCATCCGGATGGGGAGAATCCTGAGTCTGGTTATGATATTCGCTACACTGCGGCGGATTTTGTGGAAAATATTAACTATGCACGCATTGCACTGGCCCAAAATAATGGTGATCTGGCTGAGAAAAGCATACTTGCCGCACGCGACCTGATGGGGCAGATGAAGTATACTACTATCGACACTCATGTAATTGAAGGAATAGAGTCCGGCCGCGTCGTATATAGCTATGACACCGATTACAGATATCATTATTTCCCCATAGAAACCGGGGCGATGGAAATCAAAAAGATGAGTCATGGCCCACTATGGGCAAAGGCGGATCTGGCAGTAACCGATGCTGATGTTGTTTATCTTACGGTAGATCTCAGTGGCAATACAGCCGATAAACGTCTGGATGCTGCTGAAGCCGATATTAAGACAGGACATTTTAAAGCAGCTGATATTCAATTAGCAAAATTGACCGATAAAGTAGTCTCCGTGGACGAAATTACTTCAGATTCACTTACTAAAGCTCGCGACAACATCTTACTCGCGCATAATTTTGTCGTTGCCGGTAATTACACCGGTGCCCGTTATGCCCTGAAACACGCAGATGCTGCCCTGGATGAAATGCAGAAAGACGAAACTTACGAGACCCAACGTGCAGATATTGTTAAAATGCGTCGGGAAGTCAGACATCTACAGCATATTATTACCACAAAAGATCCGACTATGGCGCATAAAGCCATAGTAAAACTCGACATGTGGTGGGCGGAACTTAAAGAATGGTCCAAGAGCGAATAAAGACGAAATCTTCCGGGTTTCCCCGGAGGATAAAATTTAAAAGGAAGCATATCATGAAAAGCAACTTAGCCGAAAAAACAAACTTAAGGAAAACGGATACAGAACTAAAAGCATCTGTGCTTGCTGAACTTGAATATGAGCCCAGTGTAAAAGCCGCAGATACCAGATAACGATTACCGGCTTTGCTGCCCTATACATCTTCATGCTTGCCGCCTTTACCGGCTGGGTGATCATTGGCCGGGTTCCGGCGATTCTGCATACGCCACTGATGTCTGGCTCCAACTTTGTGCACGGTATTGTGGTGGTTGGCGGAATTTTTGCCCTTCTTAATGCGAGCACAGTAACAGAGCAGGCAATCGGCTTCTTCGCGGTATTGCTTGGTGCTGGCAATGCGGCAGGTGGTTACGCTGTTACCTCCCGTATGCTTGCGATGTTCCAGCCTAGTGGACACAAAACACACCATGTCATGCATGGTCATGCAAAGGTCACCCCCATAAAGAAAGGTTGAACCTATGCTTATCACGATTTCACAACTGACTATCGGCATGACCAACCTCATGACGGCTTTTCTGTTCATGTACGGCCTGAAGCGCATGTCATCACCGGTGACGGCACCTTCTGGCATTTTTGTTGCAGGAATAGGCATGCTGGTCGCTGTCCTTGCCAGTTTTCTTTATATCTTTGGCGTCAGCGTTGCTGCCAGGCCATATCTGCTAGTCAATACCGGACTTGCCGTAATAGCCCTGATCATCGGCGGAGGCGCAGCTTGGTGGAGTGGAAAGAAAGTTGCCATGACTTCTATGCCGCAGATGGTTGCGCTCTATAATGGCATGGGCGGTGGAGCTGCTGGTGCGATTGCGGCGGTGGAATTATTTGGCAATAAAATGCAAGGAGTAACGCAACTTGTAGTAACGTTATTGGGGGCGCTGATCGGTGCTGTGTCACTTTCCGGCTCATTGGTTGCATGGGCCAAATTGGATGGGGTTATCAAAAATCCATTGCGGGTAACGGGCCAGCAGGTCGTTAACGGACTGGTCATGCTGGCAACTCTTGCTGTCGGTGGATAAAGGTCTGCGCGATCGATATAGATGATGGCAAGCTTGCACATGCCCAAAAGCTTGGTGCTGATTGTGTTGTAAATGCCAAGACCGGTGATCCGGCAGCTGCTGTTAAAAAGGCAAGGGATGGCGGAGCGCACGGTGTATTGATTACAGCACCTTCTCTTAGTGCATTCAAACAAGGGGTTGGTATGATCCGTAAACGTGGAACGTGCGTACTGGTAGGGCTTCCGCCGGGCGAGTTTCCTGTCCCGTTATTTGATGTGGTGGCAAACTGCATCAATATAAAGGGTTCATTTGTAGGTACACGCTATGATATGGCCGAAGCGCTTGCCTTCGCTGCCGAGGGCAAGGTTAAGGCCGATATAGAATTACAGCCTTTATCTTCAATCAATAAAATATTCGAGCGGCTTGAACATGGCGATGTGGCGTCACGTGTGGTTCTGGAATTCGGAAAATGAATAATGAGTGAAGTCAGAGAACAGAAAAATAATCCAGCACTTTGGCTGTCTTACCTACCGAAGCCACAAGCCGAGGGCAATAAATATACAATGGGTCATGCTTTGATCTATGGTGGATACCCGATGACAGGAGCTGCCAGGATGGCGGCGCGTGCCGCAACCCGTGCCGGTGCCGGATTGACGACTGTCGCAGTACCTGAAATTGCCTTTCCCATCTATGCGACATCGCTTACCAGTATTATGGTGCATCCGTTAGCAATGCCTGAAGATTTTGATAAGATGCTCGATGATACGAGGATTTCCGCGGTTCTGATCGGCCCTGGTGCAGGAGCAGATAAAAACACTTGTGCCCGTGTCCTCAGTGCATTGGCAAAGGGACGTCCTATAGTTATTGATGCGGATGCTATTACAGCATTTAAGGATGATCCTCAATCTCTTGATAGGGCCATTATCGGACATTGTATTATGACGCCGCATGAAGGTGAATTTTGCCGCCTATTCGATCCAACTGGCGACAAGCTCACTCGTACGCGCAAGGCTGCGCTTCGTAGCGGCGCAATCATTGTCCTCAAAGGCAGCGATACTGTGATTGCCGCTCCCGATGGTCGGGTAATTATTAATTCCAACGCCCCACCGACACTTGCTACCGCAGGTTCAGGCGATGTATTAAGTGGAATTATATTAGGATTACTTGCCCAGGGTATGGAACCGTTTCTTGCCGCAGCGGCTGCGGTATGGCTTCACAGTGCGGCGGCTAATGAGTTTGGCCCTAAGCTCATGGCTGAGGATTTGCCTGATTTATTACCGGGGGTATTTCGCAGTCTCTATAGTTCGCCAAAACCAACAGAATCGGTATGAATTATTTTCAACGATTTATTGTAAAACCGGACTCCAGGATCAATCTTCAGGACAGTGATCCGGATTATAAAGACCAGCATAAAAGTAAAAAAGAGGCATTAAAGATAATTGAGCACAATAACCTGAGGCTGCGTGAACTACAGGAGCTTCTCTATGCAGAGCATAAACAGTCACTGCTTATCTGCCTGCAGGCTATAGATACAGGTGGAAAGGATGGAACGATAAATCATGTGCTAAGCGCTATGAATCCTCAAGGTTGCCGTGTGGCCTGTTTCAAGAAACCGACCAGCCTGGAGCTGGATCATGATTTTCTATGGCGTGCGCACCGGGACGCTCCGGCAAAGGGAGAGGTGGTTATTTTTAATCGTTCTCACTATGAGGATGTATTAGTAGTACGCATTCATAACCTGGTACCCAAAGCGATCTGGCGGGAACGTTATGCCCAGATTAATGCAATGGAAAAATACTTGTCCGAGAATAAGATCCATATTCTCAAATTTTACTTACATATCAGCAAGGATGAACAGCTTAAACGCTTTAAGCAACGACTTGATGATCCCTCAAAGCATTGGAAAATTAGTATGGCCGATTACTCCGATCGCGAACACTGGGATGAATATAAGAAAGCATTTGAGGATATGCTATCAAAATGCAGCACTTCCTATGCACCATGGTTTATTATACCCGCCAATCATAAATGGTTTCGTGATCTGGCTATCTCTCAGATTATACGCGAGCATCTTGAGGGGTTGAATATGAAGTATCCGCCTCCTTCTGTGGATATAAAGCAGATTTACAAGCAATATTTTAAAGCGAAAAAGCATTTTTCTTGAGTAACTTAAATTGAATTTTAGAAAGATGTAGTTCATTTTTTAAAGCTGCCTTTTAAGCAATGCGTGATAGTGTCTCAGTTGAAAACTTTTGGATTATTTTGCTGATTATTTCCTTGCCTTCCTGGCTATTCAACCAGTCTTCTCCCTCTTCTTCTGTAGGAAATTTTTTATCACTCATGCAACGCGGATTATGTCCATTAACACATATGAAAGCTTTATATAAATCATAAGAGCGTTGATTTTAATCGTCTTTTACCTGCTTGACTTCCGTATAGTATTTCAGAGATTTTTTCATGTCGATATTCCCATAACTGATAAACAAGGTGACAGTCCGTGCTAGCCAGCACCCTTAGCCTGATACTCCAGGGTAAGGGTGCTGTAAAATCAGCTCATAAAAGCAGTCATTAAATCTTCCTTGTACTGCTCACATGCCTGTTTCTTAGCCTTTTTATGCTGCATGCGTGTGAGAATGCCTTCAACAGCGACTTCCGCAACTTTGTCGAGCGTTTTACCCATTTTGGTTTCAAGAAGCTTCTTCATCTTTTCCTTCAGAAGCTCGTGTTTTGCACATTTTGCAAGATGCAAAATTTCTTCTGCCATCGTGCAACCCTCTACTTGCTGGCATTTTGGACAATTACAGGATTTGCCTGACTCGCAGGCATTATCGGTTCTGCATTCACTCATTTGATTCTCCATTGGTTAAGGATTTTCGATTTTAGAATTATCTAAAATAGTCCTATTTTTTTAACATAATTCTACATCCATGCTTTGATGTGCATCAAAGCATAGGCGGATATTGGTGCTATAAAGAGGGAAATAAATATTGGTATAAAGGATTTTGCCGACGTAAAATTATGCTGGATTCATATCTATCGTATTCAAAGACCTTGAACGCTGGTTTGCCTCATTGTAATAATTATTAAAGAAATAGTGCATCAACACATTAAGGAGTCTTTCCCATGCTGAAGCAAAAGAATATCTGTTCCTTCCTCGCAGTAAGTGCATTATCCCTATCGCTGGTGACACCTGTTATCGCCGCAGATACCTATAAGCTTGATCCCATGCATACGGCGGTCACTTGGCATATCAACCATTTCGGCTTTTCCAATCCGTCCGGCAAATTCATGAATGTTGACGGGACACTAACATTGGATGAGAAGAATCCGTCGGCCAGCAAGGTCACAGTAATCATTCCCATTGAGACTATGGATAGCGGTATTGCCAAGCTTGATGAACACCTAAAAACCAAAGATTTCTTTAATGTAACTGCATTTCCGACTGCGACGTTTGTGAGTAATAAGGTCGAAGTGACAGGTCAGGATACTGCTGTGGTGCATGGCTTACTGACTGTGCGTGGTTTGTCAAAACCGGTGGATCTTAATGTCAGGCTTAACCGGCTTGGTGAAAACATGATGAAAAAGAAAACGGCGGGATTCAGTGCTACTGCAATGGTTAAGCGTTCGGATTTTGGTATGACGAGTTATTTACCTGGGCTGGGTGACGAAGTGAAGTTGGATATAGAAAGCGAGGCCAACCTTACTACGGGTGATGCTAAATAAATTTTTGTGCTCACTATTCATGCACTATCACAAGCTGACGGCGCTGAATAGCGAGGGTGTACTTGTGTCGCATTTTCATGAATATAACCACAAAGATGAGCGGTAAGGAAATTCCATTGGCCAGCATAATCGGCATATTGTGTATCAGTATGCCATAGGTCAGCCATAACGCGACGCCGGAAAACAGGGTAAGGTATGAGAGAAGGGATACGCCTTGGGTATTGCGTGAGCGTATCATATGCAGGGCTTGTGGAACATAGCACACAGTGTTAAGGATTGCAGCTAAAAATCCTATCCATTCAGCCATATTAACAGTCCTCCGCCTGGATCGAAAGCGCATAAAATTCTCTACTAAAAGCGTCAGGTTTTAGAATTTTTATACGGGGATGCTTGTGCGCGGATGTCGTAGCGCCGCCTTCGTTTTCCCAGCGGTTCAACGCTCTGTTAAGCATAAGCGTATCATTGAATGTTTTTTGTTTTTGATCAGGCATAAAAGCTTTCTTTAAATTTCCGATATCCTTAAAACCTTGCCGCCATGGATGCTTTTGGATTTTATATCGTTTAATGCCAGATTGACATCCGCCAGATCGTATTCTTTTACTGCAGGCTTAAGAGGAAATTCAGCGGCTTGCCTGAGAAATTCACGTACATCAAAACGGGTGACATTTGCGACACTCTTAATCTCTTTCTCAAGCCAGAGATGGGTAGAATAGTCAAGTGTAAGCAATGCATTCTTGTCTGCCCCTTCTTTACGTATCGCATTGATAACCAGTCTCCCGCCAGGTTCCAGGTTTTCAAGTGCCTCGACAATGGGTGTCCAGGCAGGAGTGGTATCAATAATGGCGTGCAATTTTTCGGGATAAATATCTGTCGTGTTTCCAGTCCAAGCTGCTCCAAGTGTGTGTGCAAACGCGCGTTCAGCTTCACTTCGAGCAAATACAAACACTTTAGAATTAGGAAAGCGGTTACGTACCAATTGTAAAACCAGATGCGCAGATGCGCCAAAGCCACTCAGGCCTAAATTCTGCCCATCTTTTAGGCGTGTCAAACGCAGTGCCCTGAACCCCACAGCTCCTGCGCATAATAAGGGGGCGGCCTGTGCATCAGTAAATACATCGGGAATAACGTGGGCAAACACTGCGGATACGGTCATCAATTCAGCATAACCGCCATGAGCATCACGTCCGGTGGCTTGGAATTGTTTGCAAAGATTTTCTTCACCTCGCTGGCAATATTCGCAGTACCCGCATGCCGAATAAATCCAGGCAACGCCAACCCTATCTCCCACCTTGAATTCTTTTACTTTCTCTCCCAAGGCTTCGACACGTCCGACAACTTGGTGGCCGAGAATAATGGGAAGATGAGGTGGAGGGGTTCGTCCCTCGATTTCATCCAGTTCCGTATGACAGACACCGCATACGCTTACCCTAATCAATATTTCTTCTGCAGTTGGCACTGGATCAGGAAACTCCATAAATTCCAGTGGGGCAGGGTTCTCTTCTAGTGAAGCGATTTTCTTCAAGACCATGGCGCGCATTATGAATATTCCATATAATTAAAGATATTTATGGCATTATTCGCAGCCATAGCTTGATTTCTCATATCTTACAGACAGTGTCCTGTAAGCATTACTTATCCGATATGGGATGTTTGATTTTGCGGTGCCGATCAGCATCCTGACTATGGCCTTCAACAAAAGGAAGTGTGTCCTTTTCCGGTAGCGTGTTCACAACAGAATCGTTTTTAACCGCTTTGTCTTTTTTGGGTTCTGACATAAATGGGCCTTATTATAACCGGTTGGAGGGAGTAGAGCCGTTGGTATGTTCCTGCCGCACTATTTTTCTTTTATCTTCCATGGGATAATGCTGTTTTAATTTTTCCTGAATGCGCTGTCGTTTAGCAAGAATATCAGAAGTTGCTGAATTAAAATGGTTTTCATCAGTATGGGGATAAAATTCTGTCTTTTGGGTCATGGTAATCTCCTGTAATCAGTTATCCGCAAGCCCGGGATTTTCATCTTCGATGGACTTTTCTGTACGCGAATGCCTACTGTCATCTCCTTCCTCAGGATGCTTGACACGCCCATCCGTTTCCGCGGTTCCTTCGCGTACACCATCGCTGGCAGCAAATCCCTCCTCGTAAGCGCGCTGCATAGTGCCAAATTTCTTATCTATGGCTTCATCGGTGGCAATACGTGTTTCGGTACCACCTGTATTCTTGTCTTTTTCATCGTAAGCAACTGTACGCATATATACTGCTTTCTTCGTTGGAAAAATTTGCTTTGTAAGCCACATACACTAAAGCGATGTGGAATGGTCATAATACTCTTCATGCTTAAATATCACTGTTGTTTTAACATAGTTTTAGACTCATGCTTTGATGCACATCAAAGCATAGGCTGATAGTGGTGCTATAAAGATGGAAATGAATATTGGGATAATGAGTATGAAACCGGCAGAACAAATTAAAGATGCACGTGAATACGAAGAGGTATTTCAAAAGTATCTTGAGATATGCAATCGTGCCATTGAGCAAAACAAAAATAAATTTCCCTATACGGAAATCTGGGGTGCCAGATTTAAAGCGCTGAAAGACGAAGCAACGCTACATGCCATTGTTTATGATGATCGTCCAAAGATGGAGTTTATGTTGCGTTTGACACGTGATATGAAAATCGAAATCGTGGAAAAGAAACCTATTTCGTTGGAAGATGAATGGCCTTTTACCTATCAATATCTTAAACGCGTGGTAGATAATCCGCAGGAATATATAGAAAACCCTGCTAAACTTGAATGGGGATGGTTGAAAACCATCTTTGGACCAGCCTAACCCTCATACAGACGAGGATGCGTATAGCAGCCATTTACAAATGTCAGCAGACGTTCCATCGAATCAATGGTCACACGTGTGCCTGTAATATGAATACCAGTCTCCTCGCGCAATATGTTCAACGCACGGGAAAAGGTTGCACCTTTCATGCCGAGTATAGAGGCAATCAGCGTCTTATCATAAGGAAGGTTGAGCACAGCACCATCTTTTTGCTCCAAAGTGGGGCACAATCCAAGCAGAAAACAGCCAATGCGCTGAGGTGCGCTATATAAAAGATACTGTTCGAGCTGTAATTCATGTTGGCGTTGATACTGCACCATAGAGGTTAGCATATTAAATGCCAGATGGTTGTTCACGCGCAGGTATTCTCTCAGCAGGCTAAGCGGGATACTTAATATTTGCGCGTCTTCTACCACCTGGGCGCTGCTTGTATAGCGTCCGCGCTCAAACATGGCATTTTCTCCTGTGACGTTTTCTTTTGTGAGCACCGCCAGGTTCACTTCCTCGCCTTCGTCCGTTGTATGAAATAATCTCACCCATCCACTACAAATGATGTAGAAGAACTTCGCCTGTTCACCTTCTAAGTAGAGAATCTGCCCTTTTTTATAACTCTTTATTTGAGATGCATCCGCAAAACGCACCACGTCTTCATCATTTAAGTCAGCAAATAGTGGGAGACTCTTAAAGTGAGCAAGCGATTTAATCTGTTGTGAACCTGTTGTGCGCTCCTTGGCATCCATCATATGCAGTATTCCTATTGGTAAAAACCACCAGTACCTTACAGTTCTTTTTGTCCTATTTTTTGATTCAAGTCAAAAAATGAGCTTTTTGAGTGACTTTTGATTTAGGGCAAAGAACAGAAACTTATATGTATTAGATGTGGATTTCTTATTACCTAAGTTTTCACAAAGTTAGCGTAAAAGAAATCATACAACTATTAAACAGGAGAGAATTATGCGTTTAGCAACTCAAGAGCAAAATGTTCCCCTCATTCTTGCGGTAGCACCCCGTTCAAAATTTGAAGATGCGGAATATCTGGACATTATGTGCCATGAAATTGGCACACCGCTAACTAGTATCATCGGTCTCTCTGACATTATTGCTAATGTGGACTGCAGCCCGCAAAAGAAAAGTGAATGTGCTGAAATGCTCCGTGATAGCTCCAATATGCTAATGGAATTGATGAAGAATATGCTTGATTATTCCAAATTGGAAGCAGGCAAGATCGAAATAGAAAATATAGATTTTGATCTGGCTAAAGTGGTGCAGGAAGCAGCGCATATTATAGCGATTAGGGCTGAGGAAAAAGGGCTGGATTTGGATGTGCATGTTGATAATGAGATTTCCTCACAATTCATGGGTGATCCATTGCGGATACGCCAGATTCTAATAAACCTCCTCAGTAATGCCGTAAAATTCACGGAAAGGGGCTATATCGCTCTTTATGTCACTGCAAAAGTGGACATGCACGGAAAAGAGAAAATATGCATCACGGTAGAGGATACAGGCATAGGGATGAACGCGGCTTCACTTGAAAGAATCTTCGACAAATATACACAGGCAAATTCCAGTATCAGCCGGAGATATGGTGGCACTGGCTTGGGACTATCCATCAGCCAGGATCTTGCGCATTTGATGCACGGGGACATTACCGTAAAAAGCTGGCCAGGAATGGGTTCCCATTTTAGCGTAAGCTTGCCTCTTATCAAAGCTTCAATATCTCTTATTGCACAAACCTCTTTTAAAGAAGCAGTATAGAGCAATTATTGAGTCAGTATGGTGACCCTAAGGGCTTAAAGCAGATGTAAGAATTTAAAAAATATCATAAAAATGCGGCGAAGAATTAAGAATATACTTCTATATTCAATAAAATGGATAAAATACAGTAGAAACTTAAGTTATATGATTCATAGCATTGCTTAATGTTTAGTAATGCTATTTTAGCACATAATTGGATTATGTTATTTATTAGTGGCAGTTTTAGTATTAAAATGTTGCTTTAGCCAATCCGCCCATTTACGGGCAGCAACTTTGAGTTTTGTACGATAAATCGTATTATATTCCGGTGTGCGGGAATGGTAATTCGCAGCTTTTGTCCATAGATCGCCTTTGTCGTGAAGAATGTGGTTGCGGAGCCGCCATGTTGCCAATTCATAAGGATAGCAGCCGGACTCAGCTACATCTTTGGCAGTGATGCCATATACAGATAAATCCTTCAGATAATCCGTATTGAATTGCATCGTGCCGATATCCTGAGAGCCATTTTCATTGCTACGGTACATGCCAGGTTTGCCATTTTCCAGTTCTGCAACGGACAGCACGATATTGGCAGGCACATCATATTTGACCGAGGCTTCAACAGAACAAACGACGCGTTCTTGCATAGTAGGGGGCAAGTCCATAAATACCATCGGCGTTATCCCTAATTCCGAACTGTCCCATAAGCAGCATTAATTTGTGTCGGCAAATCACCGGCTCCCGGATCAGGGCAGCTATTGAGATAATTAAGGCGGGCTGTAGCAGTTGCGCTTGGATTAAAGCTGTCATGTCTGCCAAATACCAGAATATTAAAGTAATCAGCAATCGGCTGACTGCAATCACTTCCGCCGCTTTGTCCCTGAAGTTTTCCGGCCATGCAGAGCAGTGTTTGGCAAGGGTCTGCATAGGCAGCACTGGCGGCAAAAAATACAAATGTGGAAAGGAAACACAGACGAAGGGGGTACATGGCAGATTCCTATGGTTAAGCAGTTTTATTTACGAAAGCAGCAATCTCATCTTTGGGATTGCTGATAGAATTAGGCATAGAGGGTGTTTTGCCTGTGTTGTTGGACATTTCGTTTTTGATATTATTTGCTACTCTGCCAAAGAAAGTATCACTTGCTGAATCACTCGCAGATTGCTTCAAGATGTTGCCTGCGCCTTTTGCGAGGCTTTTGCCCATATCTGCAACAAAACTTGTTCCTGTTCCCATAGCCTTTGCCAGCCCACCTGTTCCAGAATCTGAACTATTCGGATTGGCATTTCGGCTCGCCATGTTCTGTTGAGCGCTCTGGAAAGCAGCTTTTAATGCCTGACCGCCTCCACCTATATTGCTGGCCACTGCCGATGCCATTGCACCGGAAGTGGTCGCGGCGGCGGCGGCAACGCTGGCAGCACCCAGAGCGGAACTTGCCCCCAATGCTCCGATCCCGGAATGACCTATATTTGCTCCATGAAGAACACCAGAGATAAGACCGGGAACACGATGGACAAGAAGAAGGAGGATCACGGCTACCACCATGATAGTGGCGATTTCATTGATTTGAACGCCGGGACTCATCTGATTGTAGTAGTTAGTGACGATACTCTGGGCGATGCCAATCATGAGTATCATGGCCATGAGGCTGACAGCCACTCCGAGAAGGCTTCTGTAATAATGCAGGGCAATTTCCGATGTCCAGCGTGAACCGCCAAACCCCAAGAAAAATATGCCTCCATAGAGAAGAATCCATGCAGAACACAGCATAATGGTCATGTTTGCAGCAATAAGGGCGATGCAGATAAGAATAATCCCAGCAAGAAACTGGTAAGCTCTAGGCCATCGGATTCTGCGTCAAGCAAATGTCCCATTGAACCATCCACCGTATATTGCTTGAGTGCCTCACGGATGCTTTTGTCCTGAATACTGGAAACAAATTCGGTCAGGCTGTGGGAGCCGGTCTGGTGCATACTCAGTATCGCATTAGCGATTTCATTGCGCTGTCCCGGACTGGTAATGAGTCCGTTGAGCGCAAGAATGGTATCAATCCACTCCATTGCCCATGCACGGTCATTTTTGCTTTCTAAGAATTGCAAAGGACAGAAGGAAAGTGCATCGTTATCACCCGCCACAGTAAAATGATTGCCGCCAGTTGCTCTGGTTAATGGATAGAGCGACATGCCTTTATCAAATGCAAAAATGCTCATGCCCGAATAACGGCGAAGCTGGGATGCAAGCAGTGCTAAATGAGTAGATTTACCGTTGCCAGTCGGCCCAAATAATATCGTATGTCCCAGATCACGCACATGCAGGTTAAGCCGGAAAGGGGCATTGCCTGTGGTTACACAGTGCATCAGTGGTGGTGAAGAAGGTGTATACAGCTTGTGCCGTTATCAGCGGATCAATATAGGGCCTTAAATGATGTATCTTGGCTTTATGATGACTTTCTTTCTCAAAGCAATGAGGACAATCAGCGCATAGCATTTAATGCTGTTTTAGATATTCTTAAAAAAGCAGGTCAATTAGAAAATGAATTGGAAAAGCTTAGAGAACGTATAAAAAATACGCCAATTCTAATTACCGATCTTAATGCATATTTAAGCCCTCCACCAGCGCCTAGCGAAGATGAGATTAAGCTACGTCGTCAGTCAAAAAAGATTGATGTGGAGCGGAAGAAACAGCAAGAAAAAGACAAGAATTCATGGGTGGAATTCAAGAAAAATATTGAGGCCAACCCCAGGAAAATTTGTAACCAACAAAATCCAAATGCTGGTTACCTGTTAAATCTAACAACATGGTTAGAACGCCGTACAAAAGCAAACGACCATAGCAAGGCTGCTAAAAATTGGCGATTACTTGAAGAAGCTTTTGGACGCTCTGTGGCAGAGGCATACCGGGACGGCATGAAGGCTATTTGGCGCGTAACGGAACCTATGCACCCAGAGAGAAAGGAGGGAAATGGAATAGTTACAAAATGGGTGACAATATTGTCATTTAGTGGCCTTGAAATCGAGGCGGAAGAGGACTTGCAATGGTCTTCTAAATTATCCAATTCTGAGGCAGAGAGGGCCGCTCTTCATGGGTGTGTTTCAGAACAAGGCTATCCTGAGTGGCTGGATGCCTTAATTGATTCCCATCCTCATATAACCTTGCCAATTATTAAACAAGAAATTCATACAGAATGGATATCCACCTTACACGGTGCCTTAAATTTTCTCTATCGGTATGGAAGCTCTAGCCTTGTTTTATCGGTGCCTATTCAGCAATTACTTTTTGAGGTAATTACTGATATCGAACCGAGGGATTTGGGGCGTTTTGACCATGGGATAAAAATTCTTAAGAATTTAATCTTAGATGATGAACAAAAAAACAAGTTAATTTCCCTTTCTAAACGTCGATTTAAACGACATTCAAAACTTGCTAATAATGACTATGCTCTGCGTTATTTGGCTCTTCTGTTATTATTCGATGCGTCCTCATCTATTGACTTTCTGGAGCAGTGGATTGACGAGGGAGCAGAACAAAAATATGACCGCGCAGCCCGGGGGTTCTCTTTGTTATTTGATAGGCATGATCCTCTTATTGCAGGGTTACTCGGAAATGTTTCTGTCGGTGATTTGGAACGCTTATTGCGATTGGTGTATTCATACATTCGCCCCGAAGATGATATAGTGCATGACGGCGTTTATTCGCCGGGAACACGTGATAATGCAGAAGGCGCCAGAAACACTATTCTTACTGCTTTAATAGAACGTCCCGGTGCGGATGCTTTCCGGGCCATGCATCGGATAGCAAGTGACCCATTATTTGCGGTACGCGCCACCCGCTTTAAAGAGCTAGCTAGAAGCAAAGCTGAAAATGACTCGGAATTGCTTTCGTGGAGTGTGCCAGAGCTTCTAAAATTTGAAAATGAACATACCGCTCCTGTCAAAACAGGGAATGATTTGCTGCGAGTTGTATTAGCTGTCTTGAACGACATTCAATTCCAGTTAACGCAGGGCGAGGTATCGTCCAGATCGTTACTTGAGAAAGCGCAGGATGAAGGAGAAGTTAAAAACTGGCTTGTTGAGCAAATGAATTATCGCTCACGCGGTCGATTCCATGCTTACCGAGAAGCGGAAGTATCACAAGGAAACAAGCCCGATATTATTATTGCATCGACATCGGCACAATGTGAAGTTGCTATAGAAGTCAAACATGGCGGTATGAAGTGGTCTTACCGAGATTTCGAGAAAGCATTACGCAAACAATTGGCGGAAGATTATTTGAAACCAATTACGCGTCGTCATGGCATTTTACTAATTAGCCATCATGGGAAGCGCCAGTTTTGGCAAGAAACAGGAACCAAGAAAAAGTTAGGCTTTGTAGATCTAATTCAAAGCCTAAATGATATCGCCCGTACTCTTCTAGAGAATGAAGCTGGCCCGATTGAAGGCAAATGTTTTGGAATTGACGCAACTCTTGTAAAACCTAAGTGAAAACCATTAAAACAGAGTAAATGAGCCAAGCAAAAATATGCAAAATTCCTCGCAATATCTGTTATCCAGTGCATGAAATATAGGTGTAGTAATTTTTCCCACTACAACGGGGCAATGCGGAGAGCTATTTATTGTCCATTATGATGAAAGGTTTTACGATCATATCAGCATATTATTTCTATCGCATTTTATACGTTTTTATATGCTATTATATACGTCGATTTCTGGAAATAATTGTATCGCTGCAAATGGCCGTCAAAGCCATTCTAAGGATTTTTGATAAAATATCACACCTGCTGTAAAGCCCAGTGGAAGCCAAAAAATAGAATATTTACACATTTTATTACACATAATATTTTATTGTGCGTATATATTGCTATATATCAATATGTTGAAAATTACCTGTGCAGAACCTAAATCTGATGCGTCTACCAATTCCGCCACACCCGCTCGTTTAGCAGTTATTACAGTATCTGAGCCAAAAAACCAGATAATTTCTTGTCTTCCGTATGAATATCTGGAAATAGCTGTAGAGGGAAAGAATATTAACGAATTTTATCGTTCTTTGAGGCTCTACGCCTAATCGAAACGCCAGGTGGCATAATTATCTTCAAAGATTGCCAAGAAAATCGCGTTTGCCTATATCCAGTCCATTATGACGCAGGATGGCATAGGCGATGCTCACATGGAAATAAAAATTGGGAAGCACAAAAGACAGTAAATAGGCCTGCCCCTTAAATTCCATCTCTCTCTGTCCTATTTTCAAAACGATTTGCTTTTCTTTGCTGCCGTCAATCTGTTTTGCAGATATGCCCTGCAGGAAAGTGACGGTCTTGGCAATGCGCGCTTTTAATTCTGCAAAGGTGGTTTCTGTATCCTGGTAGCTGGGCACTTCCGTATCCGCGAGACGCGCCACGCCTTTGGCAATGTCTGATGCTATCTGAACCTGCCGGGAGAGTGGGAACATATCCGGCGCGAGCCTTGCATTAACCAGCACCGCCGGATCAATTTTCTTGGCCTCCGCATATTTTTCCGCCTTGTCCAGAATCGCCGACAGATTGTGAAAGCCGCAGATAAGCACGGGAACAGACGCTTGGTACATCGAGAGGGACATACAAAAACCTTCAAATTGCAATAATTGTATCATAGTAATTTATATAATGCGTGCAACGTTTATCCGAAGTCGATCGGTAAAACGAAATGAAAATAATTGAATTGATGGCACAATATACTAGCATGAATACATGGAGAATGATTACGGAGTGTCATGATGCCCTATCCCGCGTATATATATATTATCGCCGGTCTGGTAATACTGAATGCGGTAACCTTTTTTCTCTATGGAATGGACAAGCGTGCCGCGCAAAACAGTGGCATGTGGCGAGTGCCGGAGGCAACGCTGTTGCTGCTGGCATTGCTGGGCGGTAGCCCCGCTGCATGGTTCGCACGTAAATATTTCCGCCATAAGACGAGTAAGGGCACTTTTGTCATTCGATTCTGGCTGGTGGTGCTGATACAGATGTGCATGGTAGCCTGGCTGCTTATAAGTTTTTATTAAGTTCAGTTCTGCTCCGGCAGTAAATCAACATGGGGCATAAGCTTATGGATAATATCGGGTAGCCTTCCGGAAGCCAGGTGGATCAGTATACCCCAGAGCATGAGCAGCGCAGGCAGCGCCATGAGTATGGCTTCACGCGGATCAAAGCCTATGGAAAGCAGCAATGCCGCCGTCCACGTGCCTGTTAAGCTGCCGATGTCGCGGGTCATTTCCGTGAATACCCAGTACCATACGATATGCTCGGCGCGGTGGCTGTCATTATAGGTAGCGATGTCAATCACGCTACTGATATGCAGCCGTGCGATGGCGTTTATTATTTCCATGGCCAGTATGACGGGCAGGGATAACGGCATGAACACGCGGCTCAGGATAGTGCCGAGCATTAGCGTGCCGCCGATATTGGCGATGCGGTCGGCATGGCCCTTGTCCAGCCGGTGGCCGATGGCCAGCTGCCATAATATCTGGATCAGGATGCCGAAAGTCACCACGCTGCCGAACTCCATCATTTTGCCGCCAAAGAACTGGAACATGGCAAACATCCAGAGCGTGTTGCAGCTTAAATCATAGAACGAGCGGAATATGCTGGTTCGGCTGCCAACCGAAAGCAATTGCCGGTGCGTCCAGGTCCAGCTTTTTCGGGGAACTTCCGCATGCGGGCAGAGCAACAGGAAGAACAGCGCCGCGAAGGTGATAGGGATGGCAATGGCGAAATACCAGGAATAGCCCAGCCATTTGATGATGGCGGCGCCTATCAGGGGAAAGAGCGCCTGACCGCTCAGGATAATGGCACTGCGCACGGCATACTGCTTGCCACGGTGGCGTTCTTCACTTACCAGCGTATAATAGATATGGAAGCATACCCAGTAGATGGGGTTAAAAAATATGTAAAATCCCAGATAGGCGATGAACCAGCCGTCAATGCCTTGCACCTGGGAGAGCATCAGTATGGCTATCCCGTAGCCGATAATGCCGATGGCGATGGTTTTGCGCAGGCCTAAATGCTTTATCAACGGCAGGGCAAGAAAGCGGGTAATGATGCGTCCCAGGGACATGCCACCCAAGGTAAAAAGCACCTGGGAGATGGTAAAGCCGTGCTGGTACAGGAAGAGTGAGCCGAAAAGAAATACGACCTGCGTCATAAGCTCAATGCAGCCGTTATGCAGGTTCAGGTAATTGACCGATTTGTTGGAGAGAAAGCCCACGGTAACCCTTTAAGGAATGTTATCTCAGGTTTACCACAGAATGATTAAGGTTTGGTTAAATGGTATTACATTCCGTAATGATCTACCGCGATGACGACATCACGCAAGGGGATAGGGAAAAGCCTTCCATCCGGTGAATAATATACGGGGACTCCTAAGATATGGTGATGAATGCTCATCGTCACATTCATCTCATCGTTCGTGATAGGAATAATTTCGGTTGCCCGGTTATCCAATATTGCCCACCTTCTTTTCATGCGCCCGCTCCCAACATGCTCCCAAATCGGATATGTCCTGTGCTAATATGGCTATCATCCATAGGGAAAGTTCTTGGCCATCTTATTGTTTTACCACAAAATCCTTAAATATTGGTTAAGCTGCCGCCTTAAACTGCAGTTCTGCAAGCCTTGCATAGAGTGGATTCGATTGGAGTAATTCTTCGTGTTTGCCGATGGCTTCCAGCCTGCCGTTATTGATGACGGCAATGCGGTTAGCGTTCTGCAGCGTCGAGAAGCGGTGGGCGATGACCAACGTAGTGCGGCCCTGCATCAGGCGGGTGAGCGCCTGCTGCACCTTGCGTTCATTCTCAGAATCCAGCGCGCTGGTAGCTTCGTCCAGCAGGAGGATACGCGGGTTGCGCACCATTGCTCGCGCGATGGCAAGGCGTTGCTTTTGTCCGCCGGAAAGCTGAACGCCTTTTTCGCCTAGATACGTATCGAGGCCATTGGGCAATTTCTCCAGAAAGTCTATCGCCGAAGCGTCCGCCGCTGCCGCGATTATCTCCTTTACGGTGGCGTCCTGTTTGCCGCAGCGTATGTTGTCCCAGGCATTGGCGGAAAAAATCACCGGGTCCTGCGGCACGATGCCGATATGCGAGCGGAGTTCGGCAATCTTTACGTCACGTGTAGGGATGCCGTCCAGGGTAATAGTACCGCTCTGGGGATCATAAAAACGCAGCAACAGCTGGAACAGTGTGGTTTTTCCAGCACCGCTCGGCCCCACCAGCGCCAGGGTTTCGCCCGGCTCTATAGATAGGTTTAACTGCTCAATAGCAGGTTTGTCCAGTCTGGACGGATAATGGAAGGTGACATTGTGAAACTCAAGATTGCCTTTTAGGGGACGGGGCAGGGGAACCGGGTTTTCCGCTTCCGTGATCTCCGAATGGTAAGATAAGAGCTCCATCAGCCGTTCAGTGGCGCCTGCCGCGCGCTGCAATTCCCCTACGACCTCACTGATGGCGCCAACGGAACCGGCGACAACGACCGAGTAAAACAAGAAGGCCGATAATTCGCCGGAGGACAGGCGGCCCAGCATCACGTCACGCCCACCAATCCATAATACGATCATGACCGCGCCGAACACGAAGGTAATGACCAGCGCCGTGAGTGCCGCACGCACACGGATGCGGGAAAGCGCGGTATGGAGCGACAGGTTCACCTGATGGATAAACCGTCCTGTTTCGTAGTCTTCCAGCGAGAAGGCCTGAATGGTCCGGATGCCGGAGAGGGTTTCCTCGGCATGGGAGCTTAAATCGGCGACACGGCCCTGCGTCGCTTTGGAAAGCCTGCGCACCTGGCGTCCGATAACCACGATCGGGAAGACGACAATCGGTACGATGAGGGAGACATACGCGCTCAGGCGTGGGCTAGTGTGCAGCATCATCAGGCTGCCGCCAAAGAAAAGAATTAGGTTTCGTAACGCCACGGAAACGGAGCTGCCCACGACGGTCTGGAGCAGGGTGGTATCCGTGGTGATGCGGGAGATAAGCTCGCCGGTCCGGGTGATTTCAAAAAACGCCGTATGCAGGCGGATAATGCGGCTATAGACATCGCGCCTTATATCCGCCACGACCTTTTCTCCCACCCAGGATATCAGATAATAGCGGGCGTACGTGGCGGCGGCCAGTCCCAGCGTCAGGACAAGAAAAATGATAAACGAACGATCCAGCAGATGGACGTCATTCTTTTTGATGCCGTCGTCAATCAGATATTGCAACGCCTTCCCCAGACCAAGGACCACGGAGGAAGAAAATACCAGCGCGACAAGCGCGCCTGCGATCTGCTTTTTATAGGGCGCTAAATAGGTTTTTAGCTGCTTGAGGCTTTTGATATTCCCTTTATTATCCTGAGTATTCATATTTATCTTCTATAAACTCCGTATATGTCTTGCTAAGGATAGTGTCATATTAGAAATATGTAGTAATTAATCTAAAGATATTAGCATATATTATAAATGGGGAATGTAATACAGAGACCATGAACGAAACAGCAAAAATAGAAAGAACTTATTGTTTATTTATAGATGGGGCTTTGTCAGAGCGTCAGCTAGTTCCAGAACAAATGGAGTTAGTTAAAGAGGCTTCTGAGTTTATTGATAGTGCTGAAATAGAGAGAAAAACTGGGGATATACAGATTACGGGTATTGCCATAAATTTGGATAATTATAATAATGATGATGAAGGCTACATGGCTATTAGTACTGGGCATAGGCAAGGTATTCTTGTGATTCCTCAATCTGAATTGCTAAATAGGGAATATAAAATAAAGAAGCCTTCTTGATACATGAATGTGTGCATATTTTGAATGACGATCCAATTAATCAAAAGAAAATTCAATCTATTTCAGAAGTGCCATTCATACTTTCTAATATAGTTAGAACGACTGATAATAGAGAAAGAATTAAAAAGGAATTTGGCTCAGTCGAAGAATTTAATCAGTTGCTTGCTGAAGCAGAAGAAGTTTATAGTAACGCAGAAAAGTTATTACCACAGTTGAACTTTTATATAACAAGCTTGAGTACTATGAAGGATCAGGGCATTGCCCGTATTTATTCTCAGCACCCTGAAAAACAAAAGGAGTTAACTGAGATACTTTTATCTTTTCCAAAAGAAGATGTAGATAAATTATGGACATTCATGAATAGAGTGAGAAATGCTGGGCTATCTTCTGATAATATAGCTTCCAAAGTATTAATGGATACAAGTGATGAAGTAAATTGGGATGCGATTGATCGATTATCAACATCTTCTAGAAAAGATGCACTATATTATGTTCAGAGATTCTTTCCTGCTTGGACACGGGCTACGGAATATAGGGCAGATGAATTAGCTATCTTGAATTCTGAACATCCTGAGTCCTTAATTGAACTAGTCGACACATGGGTCTCCAAGGTTCAGAAATCAGGTATTGTCTCGGAAGAACAATGGAATGCCAGAGGTGGAAAAATGCATCTTTTCCCACCCTATAGGCAATTTGCTATAGATGAGTTTATTAGTGAACGCAGAGAAAGAGGGCGTTAGATTCTATTCCTGCTCTTCATCTAGCAACATTTCCAAATCCGCTTTGAGAAGGGTATCAAGCCTTCTGCCGTCTTTCAGCACCCAGATTTTTTCATCCTCGTCATAATCAAAGCGCAATCCCCCGCTTAAAGGCGAAGAAAGCCAGATTTGCTGCGTCGGTATCTGGCGGTTTATCACAAATTGCTTTCCCGAGGGCAGATCAATCGTCAGCATGCCGCTGGATTGTTCTATTTCCAGCAGGTCTTCCTCATCCATAGCCTCGACCATGCCGGTAAGGCGGTTAAGCGCTGCCTCGGCCAGCGTGACGAAGTTAGTTTCAGATAAAGCCATAGACGCTCCTGCCATAATACGGTAATAGATTTCACCAGTTATATATTATATTCTACCAATATGTCATTTTTTGAATTTTACAAGCCTAAGCCGAAGAAAAATAAGGCCTCCGGGCGTACGCGTGAGCCCAGGCTTATGAGTGGTGCGGAAGAGCGCGGTGACGATGCAACCTCTCCGCCGAAGGCTAGCCCCCGGTCACGGCGTAAATCCACCCGTGGGCGCGCCATGAAAAGCTGGCTGGTAGGATTATTTTTTCGTATGTCCCTTACGGCAGCGTTTCTCATGGGACTGTTTCTTACTTATGTATATATGAGCCTGCCGGATATAAGTACGCTGGGAGAAGTCAAAAAAACCCCAAGTGTTATCGTAAAATCAGAAGATGGGGGCATATTAGGCACGTATGGTGATATATACGGCGACTATATACCTTATGCCCAATTCCCCAAATATCTCGTCAATGCCTTGGTGGCGACGGAAGACCGTAATTTTTTCCATCATTATGGCGTGGATCCGCTGGGCATGCTGCGCGCCGCTTTTGTGAATGTAAGGGCAAGGCATCTGGTGCAGGGCGGTAGTACGATCACCCAGCAGGTGGCAAAAAATGTCTTTTTGACGCCGGAGCGCACGCTCAAGCGCAAACTGCAGGAAATGGCGCTGGCAATCGAGTTGGAGCGCCACTATAGCAAGCAGGAAATCCTTACGATCTACTTAAACCGCGTGTATATGGGAGCGGGAACGTATGGCATGGATGCGGCGTCACGCCGTTATTTCGACCATTCGGTGCGTAATGATTCCCTGAGTGAAGCTGCCATTCTGATAGGCATCCTCAAGGCGCCGTCGCGCTATGCGCCGACCAGTAATCCCGATTTATCCGAGAAACGCGCCACGCAGGTACTGCTCAATATGAAGGATGCCGGTTACCTCACGCAGGCGCAGGTCGATACGGCCAAGGGAGATTTCGGCGATGAAGATTCCAGCTATCGTGACAACCACAGTTTCGGCGCATTCTATTTTAGCGACTTCGTGATCGGGCAATTGCCACAATATATCGGCGACTATAAAGGAGACATTGTCATCACCACGACGCTGAAGCCTGAATGGCAGCATATAGCGGAAGATGCGGTCAACAGTATCATGGATGCGAAAGGAAAAACGCTTCGGGCTTCGCAGGCGGCGCTGTTTTCCATGTCGCCGGACGGCGCCATCCGTGCGATGGTGGGA
>JABDGA010000020.1:23678-24537 GCA_013286285.1 Alphaproteobacteria bacterium
CCAGCCAGTTCAACCGGGTTACCCAGGCGCTTCGCCAGCCCGGCTCTTCGTTTAAGCTTTTCGTCTATCTGGCCGGGCTTGAGGCCGGGTTTACGCCGGACAGCGAAATGGTGGATCAGCCGGTAAGTATCGGTAAATGGCATCCGCGAGATTACACCGGCAAATACCAGGGGCGGATGACACTGCGGATGGCGCTGGCTGAATCGATAAACTCCATCGCCATACAGCTTTCTGAAGCAGTGGGACGAGGCAAGGTCGTAGACATGGCGCGTCAGCTTGGTATTACCACGGAGATGAATCCCGATCCCAGCATTGCGCTGGGTACGAATGAAGTGACATTATTTGATATGACGCGTGCCTATGCGCATCTGGCCGCCAACGGCGAATCCGTCACGCCTTATGCCATCACACGGATTGAGACTTCCGATGGCCAGAAATTATATGAACGCACTGCGCCTGCTCCTACAGAAATCCTTCCCCCTGCGGTGGTCTACATGATGAACAATATGCTGCTGGCGGTAACGACGACTGGCACGGGGCGCGGCGCGCAATTCGGCAGGCCGGTTGCCGGCAAGACCGGCACCACGTCCGATTATCGCGATGCATGGTTTATCGGGTTTACGCCACAGTTGGTCACCGGCGTATGGGTAGGCAATGACGATACGAACCCGATGAAGAAGGTCTCCGGCGGTAGCCTGCCGGCGTCTATCTGGCGGCAATACATGGCCAGTGCCTTAAAGGATATCCCAGTTGCGGAAATACCCAGCCAGAACAGTCCGGATCTGCTCAGTAATCTTGTGCCATGGCTGAATTCAGGACCAACGCCTGCTCCTGCTTCGCTGTCGCCCAAGGATATGCA
>JABDGA010000021.1:0-22010 GCA_013286285.1 Alphaproteobacteria bacterium
ATGCCGCAAGGCAATACCGGCATCGGGCATACGCGTTGGGCAACGCATGGGCTTCCCACCCGGGATAATGCCCATCCGCATGCTACGGCCAACGTCGCGGTCGTTCATAACGGGATTATTGAGAATTACCGTGAACTTAAAGAAGAATTACTCGCAAAGAAGGTGGAATTCACTTCCCAGACCGATACGGAAGTGATTCTCCACTTGATTGATCAGAACCTGGTCGCAGGCAAAGCGCCTAAAGACGCCGTGTCTGCGACGCTTGCCCGGCTTGAAGGAGCATTTGCGCTTGGCATTATTTTCGCCAAGCACGATAATCTTCTCATCGCCGCACGCAAGGGATCGCCTTTGGCCGTGGGATATGGCCAGGGTGAGATGTATATGGGGTCGGACGCCACCGCTCTTGCGCCCTATACGACGAAAATTGCGTATCTTGAAGATGGCGACATGGCCGTGCTGGCGATGGATAATATTACTTTCTATGATAAAAAAGGCAAGGAAACCTGGCGACCGGTGAAAACCACGAGCCTTACCGGAGCGGCGGTCGGCAAAGGAGAATTCCGCCATTTCATGCTCAAGGAAATTTACGAACAGCCGACGGTTATCGGTGAAACTATGGGGGTTTTCTGCAATTTCACCACGGGGAAAATTGATCTGCAAAAAATGCCGTTTAACCTGGGGCAAATCAAGCGGATTACGCTGATTGCCTGCGGCACATCCTTTTACGCGGCGTTGGTGGCGCGCTACTGGTTCGAAAATATTGCGCGCCTGCCGATACATGTGGATATCGCTTCGGAATACCGCTACCGCAATATCGTTACGTCAGGGGACTCGCTGGCGATTTTCGTCTCGCAGTCAGGTGAAACCGCCGATACACTGGCTGCCATGCGCGCCTGCAAGGCTGCCGGCCAGCATTGCATGGCGATTGTCAATGCGCCTGAGAGCACGATGTCGCACGAAGCGCACGTCACCGTGCCAACCCATGCCGGGATAGAGATAGGCGTGGCTTCCACCAAGGCATTTACTACTCAACTGGTGACGCTGGCTTGTATCGCGATTGCCACGGCCGATGCGCGCGGCGTGCTGAAGGATACCGAACGCGCCCGCCTGATACACGCCCTGGCTGAAGTTCCCTCGCGGATTGTCGAGATATTGCATAACGAGGAGCATGTTGCCCGGATTGCGGCGGCGCTTGCCCATGCGCGTGATGTGCTCTATATCGGCCGCGGCACTAGCCATGCGATTGCCCTGGAAGGGGCGCTGAAGCTCAAGGAAATCTCCTACATCCATGCCGAAGGCTATCCGGCAGGCGAGCTGAAGCACGGCCCGATTGCGTTGATTGATGAGCATATGCCGGTGGTGGTGATTGCGCCTTCCGATCATCTGTTTGAAAAAACCGCCTCCAACGTTCAAGAAGTGGTGGCGCGTGGCGGTAAGATTGTCCTGATAAGCGATGCGAAAGGTTGCGCCACGCTTGCGGATATCGCCACCCATACGATTGAGATGCCGGCGGTGGATGACTTCGCGGCGCCGATACTCTATGCGGTTCCGGTCCAGCTTCTGGCCTATCATGTGGCGGTCCAGAAAGGCACGGACGTGGATCAGCCAAGAAATCTTGCCAAGTCGGTCACAGTAGAGTAGGGGTTGAGGTGCTAGGGACTGGTGCTCTAGATTCCAGAGACGCTGCGTGGGTACGCGGAGGAGTTCTATACGACGACCACGCGCGTAGCGCGAGGGGGCAAGCGTAAGCGAAGGGGGAGTATCCCCCTTACAAGAAGGAAGCCATGGCTGAAAAACAAGTAAGCGCCGGTGGTATCATATTCAGCGAAGGCGATGTCGCGGATTTTGCCTATATCGTGATTTCCGGTACTATCGAGCTGTTTCATATGCATAACGGTGCCGAGGTGCGGACTGCAACGCTGGAGCCGGGCAAAGTATTTGGCGAATTGGCGGTGTTTGAGCCGCAGGAGTTGCGTGAATATACCGCGCGTGCCATAAGCGATGCGGTGGTGTTCAGCATCGCACAGGAGGAGTTTCAGGAACTGTTTAACCAGTGCCCGCCTCCTATTCAGCCCTTCCTGCTACTGGCATTTGAAAAATTTATCCCCACGAAAACCCGGGTAAAACCACAGGCAGCCAGCCTGCCCAAAGGTGAGATCGAAAACATTACCCTGTCTCCTGAAAGCGAGGCGCTGAAAGCCCAGTTCAAGCCAATACAGATACCGACAAGCGCCCTGCCGTTTCGCATCGGCGGCTATGCGGAGGGCGGCGAGAAAAACCGCCGGGACCAGCTGCATCTTGCCATCGCCTCCCAAAGCAGCCCGTTGCAGGTATCACGCCAGCATTGCGAGATTACCTTCGATGGCGGAGATAATTTGATTGTCAATGACTTAGGTAGCCGTTTCGGTACGGTGGTGAACGGCGTGGCGATAGGACGCGGGCGGGGGATTTACACCTTGCCTCTGCAAAAGGGCAACAACATGCTTGTCCTTGGAGGGGCCGAATCCCAATATCAGTTGGCAATCACCTGCGGCAATGGCGGAGCGGAAAAGCCGGAAAAGGTGGAAAAAGTGAAGAAGGCATCGACGGATAAATATGCGGGGTTTTAGCGGGAATGGGCCGGAAAAATGACGAAACTAAGTAACTCTCTGAAAAATATAAATGTCATGTCAGGCAATGTGGTTATCTGGCATCCAGTCAGGCTAAAAAGTCTAAAATTCAGCTTTTATTGGCATGACAATTGTTTTTCTCCTTTAGGTTACAATGGCCATTTTTAGCCACGCTCTGTAACAAAATCTTCATAAATTGCTATTAGATAGATATCTGTAAAGCGGTTAAAATAAGCGGTCTAAAACCTGTAAATTTTTGTCCACCCCACGGTACGGTATAAAGATTTATGGGAGAGCTATGCAAATGGCGTATGCTCTGGGGTATTAGAGTTTAGCTAAATCCGGAAGGAGACATGTGTGCTAAATCGGAACGATGTTGTGGACATTTACGAGGCTAGAGAGCCTGGAGAGCCGGAAGATCGACTCATCGGGACAGGGGTTGTAAAGGTTACGACCCGGCGTCTTGCTCGTGTTCTGGTGACCTCTGGTGAAGAGACAGGCAGCGACCAGTCGTTCTCAGTCAATGCAGATCCTCAAAACACCGATTGTTATCAGGTCTATGATGATAGCACTGGTCAGTTCTCCTGGGATTATTATTGCGTAAAGCAATAAGAAACCAGAAAATGAACAGGGCTGTGGTTCTCTGAACCGCAGTCCTGTTCTGTTTTTGTGCCTTAATTATTTCACATAAGATTGCTGTCAATCGTTCCCCTAATCCTGCCCACAGGGCAGGATTAGGAAAAGCTTTTGTAAAGGACAATTTACGTTAGAGGTTTTTTAGATCGCCAGCCACCCATGCCTGGGTGTAGCCGGCTGCTGCAACGGCATTTTCGATGCCCGGTTTGTAAGCACCGTAACCTTGCTGTAGTCCTATGGTCCCATGCTTATCTTTTTGGGCAGGATCCAGGGTTATGGACCGAATTGCTGCCGCTTCTTCCGACGACAAATCGATACCATATTGTGCCTTAATTTCTTCAGGTGTCACCGAAAACCCTCCTTATGGTTTTCTTAGCCAGAAGGCTACTATATACAACAATATCTTGTTATTTAACATATATCCTTGCGGATATAAGCAATAACATGACGCGAATTATATAAATATATAATAATCTTTGACAGAGTAGATTTGTGAACTTTTTATGACAGAAAATAAGGTCTATCTGGAGATAACAAGTCGTCGTAAAATTAATCTTTGTAATATCGCTTTTCATTTGTTAAGTATCGTTCGTTGACTAATGGTTGGATAAGGAGAGTATTATAACCGATTGTATTTTTGTCATGCCAGCGAAAGCTGGCATCCAGCAAGAGCGCTGATTAGGCGTGAGAAAGACTGGATGCCACATCGCTCGTTTTTCCTGCCGTTCGCTGCGCTCACGTGGAAAACCGACGTTTGGCATGACAACGTAGAAATTACAACATATTAATGCTCTTTCCGTAAAGTTTAAGTACGGTTTTGTAAAGGTATTTTAAGAAGCTATGCGTAAGTTAATTATTGCCGTTTTGGTTATTACCGCCTGCATGTGGGCGTACCATTTCTTAAAAAGCTCCGGAGCGGGCCATGGCCAAATGCAGATGGCGGCGATGCCGGTGAGCGTTGCCAAGGTGATCGTGCGGCAGACGCGTGAGTGGGAAGATTTCTCCGGTCATTTGGAAGCAGTGGATCATGTCGATATCCGTCCCCGCGTGCAGGGAACGATTGATAAAATCTATTTTCATGACGGCCAGATGGTGAAAAAAGGCGATGTGCTGTTTACCATTGACCCACAGCCTTATCAGGCAGCGCTGAAAGCGGCGGAAGCAGCAGCGGTCTATAGCAATGCGGAGTTCCAGCGCGCGAAGGCTTTGCTGCCCGCCAATGCCATTTCCAAGCACGATTTTGATCAGGCCAGAAGTTCGGCTGCCAATACTGCGGCGGCGCTTACCAAAGCGCGGCTGGATTTAGGCTATACGCAGGTAAAGGCGCCGGTTTCAGGCCGAGTGAACCGCGCGGAAGTGACAGTTGGCAATCTCGTCAATGGCGGCGGCGATGCGCCGGTGCTTACTACCATCGTTTCCCTGGACCCGATTTATGCCGAGTTCGATGTGGATGAGCAGAATTATGTGCGCTATATGCATGCCGCCGGGGATAATATGAAAAAAATCGGGGTTATCCCCGTCAGGCTCGGCCTTTCCGGGGATAATGATTACCGCTATGAAGGCCATATCGCCTCGCTGGATAATGCACTGGACGCAAAATCCGGCACGGTGCGCGCCAGGGCGGTGTTTAAAAATCCGACTGGAGCGCTCATTCCCGGACTGTATGCGAAGGTGCAGGTCAACGGCCTTGGCACGCAGGATATTATCCTGATTAACGAACGCGCCATCAGCACCGATCAGAACCGTAAAATCGTCTTTGTCGTGGGAGCGGATAACAAGGTGGAAGCACGGGAAGTCAAGCTTGGGGCCGTGGTGGATAATCTAAGGGTTATCCGCGAAGGGTTGAAGGACGGGGATACTATCGTGGTAAACGGCATACAGCGCGCTCGCCCCGGTGCGGAAGTGGCACCAACAGTGGTGCCGATGGAAGAAGCCAAGGAAGGTACTAGGGGCTAGGTGCTAGAAAGAAAAAACATGCAAGAAACATATACCGTTACATTAAACCAGCATGCTGGGTTTTTCCTAGCACCTAGAACCTAGCCCCTAGTACCTTCCATGAATATTTCCAAATTCTTTATCGATCGTCCCATCTTTGCCGGCGTCCTGTCGCTGATGATCTTTCTGGCGGGGCTTATTTCGATCGGCCAGTTGCCGATTTCAGAATATCCCGATGTCGTGCCGCCTTCCGTCGTGGTGCAGGCGCAGTATCCCGGCGCGAGCCCCAAGGTCATCGCCGAAACGGTCGCCGCGCCGCTGGAGGAGCAGATAAACGGCGTTGAGGGCATGCTCTACATGTTCTCGCAGGGCACCAGCGACGGTATCATGAAAATTACCATCACTTTCAAGATCGGCACGGATCCGGACAAGGCGCAGACCTGGGTGCAGAACCGTGTGTCGCAGGCGCTGCCAAGGCTGCCCGACGAAGTGCGCCAGTATGGCGTCACGACAATAAAGAGCTCGCCTGATCTCACGATGGTGGTGCATCTTACTTCCCCGGATGCAAGCCATGACATGCTGTATTTGCGCAATTACGCGCTTTTGAACGTCACGGATCAACTGGCAAGGCTTTCGGGCGTTGGCCAAGTGGCAGTATTCGGCTCCGGCGATTACGCCATGCGCGTCTGGCTTAACCCGGAAAAGCTGGCGGTGCGTAATCTCACCGCTTCCGACGTGGTCAATGCCATCCGCGAGCAGAACACGCAGGTGGCCGCGGGCATCGTCGGCGGGCCGCCTTATGGCAAGGGCGTGCAGTTGCAGCTTTCAATCAATGCGCAGGGAAGGCTGCAGAATGAAGAGGAATTCGGCAATATCATCCTGAAAACGAATAAAAAAGGCGCGGTGACCCGGCTTAAGGATGTGGGACGGATTGAACTCGGTGCGTCTGAATATGGGCTGCGCGCCCTGCTGGACAACAAGCCAGCCGTGGCGGTGCCGATTTTCCAGTCGCCCGGCTCCAATGCCATTGCCGTTTCCAATGAAGTGCGCAACACCATGGCGGCACTCAAGAAAGATTTCCCGCCGGGAGTGGATTACACCATTGTCTACGATCCGACCGTGTTCGTGCGCGACTCCATCAAGGCGGTTATCCATACGCTGCTGGAAGCGGTGGCGTTGGTGGTGCTGGTGGTCATCGTATTCCTACAGACCTGGCGCGCGTCGATTATCCCGCTGCTGGCAGTGCCGATTTCCATCATCGGCGCGTTTGCCCCGATGTTTCTCTTCGGGTTCTCGATTAATGCCCTATCGCTCTTCGGGCTGGTGCTGGCCATCGGCATTGTGGTGGATGACGCCATTGTGGTGGTGGAGAACGTCGAGCGCAATATCGAAAATGGCTTAAGCCCCAAGGAGGCGACCTACCAGGCAATGAGTGAGGTTTCCGAGCCCATCATCGCGATTGCCCTGACGCTGATTGCTGTATTCGTGCCGATTGCTTTCATCAGTGGCTTGACCGGCCAGTTCTACCGGCAGTTTGCATTGACTATTGCTATCTCCACGGTTATTTCCGCCTTCAACTCGCTGACCATGTCCCCCGCGCTTGCGGCGATTCTCCTGAAAGGGGGGAATGAACCGCCCGATCGCCTCACCCGCTGGATGGATAACATTTTCGGCGGTTTTTTCGACTGGTTCAATGGCATCTTCAAACGCTCCGCCCGGCGTTATTCCAACGGGGTGTCCTCCGCCATCGCACATAAAGGCAGGATGATGTTTCTTTACGTGCTGCTTATCGGGCTGGCCGTGTTTATGTTTACCAACATGCCTAGAGGTTTTGTGCCGTTACAGGATAAGCAGTTTATCATCTGTTTTGCCCAGCTTCCCGACGGCGCTACGCTTGACCGCACCGAGTCGGTTATCCGACGGATGTCGGACATGATCCTGAAACAACCGGGCGTGGAGAGTGCGGTCGCGTTCCCCGGCCTGTCCATCAATGGCTTCACTAACAGCCCGAATGCCGGGATTGTTTTCGTCACGCTGCGGCCATTTCACGAACGTAACGGCCCTGGCCTGTCGGCAACCGAGATTGCCGGGCAGCTGAGCGGCCAGTTCATGCAGATTCAGGAAGCTTTCATTCTTGCCGTGCCGCCACCACCGGTGCTGGGGCTGGGCACGATAGGCGGCTTCCGCCTGCAGTTGGAAGACCGTGCGGATCTGGGCTATGAGGCGCTGGATTCCACCGTCAATGCCATCCTCGCCAAGGCGCGGCAGGCGAAAGAAATCAACCCGATGACGGTATTTTCCGGCTATGGCATCAATGTGCCGCAGCTGATCGCCAATATTGATCGCACGGAAGCCAAGAAAATGGGCGTTTCCGTCACCGACATATTCGACACCATGCAGATTTACCTGGGCTCGCTTTACGTCAATGACTTTAACAAGTTTGGCCGTACCTACCGGGTGATTGCGCAGGCGGATGCACCTTATCGTGCCCATGCCCAGGACATATTGCGGTTGAAGACGCGTAATGCCAATGGCGATATGGTGCCGCTGGCGGCGATGGTGCATGTAGAGGAGAGCTACGGGCCGGATCGCGCCATGCGCTATAATGCCTACCGTACAGCGGAAATTAACGGGGGGCCAGCGCCAGGGTTTTCTTCCGGTCAGGCGCAGGACGCAATGGAAAAGGTCATCCGTGAGACCTTGCCCAAAGGCATGACGTTTGAATGGACCGAGCTGACTTACCAACAGATACTGGCGGGAGATACTGCCTTTTTCGTCTTTCCGCTCTGCGTGCTGCTGGTATTCATGGTGCTGGCGGCGCAGTATGAAAGCCTGACTTTGCCGCTTGCAGTCATTATGATCGTACCGATGTGCCTCCTCTGCGCTATCACCGGCATTTGGATCGCCGATAAATGGGGGACGCTCATGTCGACGATTTTCCATTCCCCCTTCGCGGGTAAAGATAATAATATCTTCACGCAGATAGGGTTAATCGTATTGGTGGGGCTTGCCTGCAAGAATGCCATCCTGATCGTGGAATTTGCCCATGAGCTTGAACTGCACGGGCGGAGCATTGTACAGGCGGCATTAGAGGCAAGCCGCCTGCGGTTGCGCCCGATTCTCATGACCTCCTTTGCCTTCATCATGGGAGTGACGCCGTTGGTATTTTCCTTCGGCGCCGGTGCGGAAATGCGCAATGCCATGGGATTAGCGGTATTTTCCGGCATGCTGGGCGTCACCTTCTTCGGGCTGTTCCTTACGCCGGTGTTTTATGTGCTGCTGCGGTCGTTTAACGAGTCATTGAAAAAACGATAGTTGCAATATTAACACATATAGGATGTTCTACATCCAGAAAGCTTCTCGATTCAGAGGGATTAGCGCCGTATCTTAAGGGTTCATTAACCGATAAAATATATAATTTACCTTGAAATTTAGACAATTTTGTAGGGTAAAATGCTGCGCGCACTATCTGCAATCGCTGTATGCCTTGGAGTGATTGTCCTTCTGCTTTATATGCAGACTTTCGAGCCGGAAGCGCTGGATAGCCTGATTATGAAGATGGATGCGTTCGGCCTGACGCAGGCTTCCCGGGAAGAACATGCCAGGCAGGACAGGATCATGCGGTTGGAACAGGATGCGTATGGAACCCCGATAGGCAGTCTGGAAAAAACGGCGCTGCTCAACCATACCGTATTTATCAATGCCAGCGCGCAAATGGTGGAATATGCCCTGGGCTCACCGAAAACTTCCTTGAAAGCTAAAAACTCCACCCGGATGCTCTATGTTTATTTTCTTGCCAATGATAAATGGCCCACGGTATTTGAGTTCAGGTGCGTAAAAAATAATAACGAGTGCGATGCAGGAAACCACGGCGAGATCAATAAGGGATTATATGCGCTGGTCAAAGCCTATAAAGAGTCTAAGATTGATGTAGATAATTTAAAGCGGCAGGAAAATTCTGCCCTGCCGCCCGCTGTACCCAAAGCGAGATGAAAAAAATGAAAAAAATAGCCATCATAAATGGTCCGAACCTGAACTTGCTGGGCACGCGTGAGCCGGAAATATATGGAAAGGAAACGCTCGCCGACATCCGGAAACGCTGCGAGAAAAAAGCCCGTGAATTGTCGGTGAAACTCGACTTCCGCCAGAGTAACCATGAAGGCGAACTGATTGACTGGATACAGGAAGCGGGGCGGGAAGCATCCGGCCTTATCATCAATCCCGCCGGTTTCGGGCATAGCTCCGTGGCGATGATGGACGCCCTGCTGGCTATTCCCATCCCGGCGGTGGAAGTGCATCTCTCCAATATCTTTCGGCGTGAGGAATTCCGCCACCATACCTATACCTCCCGCGCCGTGCGCGGCATCATCTCCGGCTTTGGTGGATTGGGGTATGTGATGGCGCTGGAGGCGGTGGCGGGGAAATAATGGCTAATACTTCGCATTTCGAGCAGCCATATCTTCTCATTATGCTAGGTATACTGCAGTCTATGATCGAAAAAAGAGAAGTTCAGGCTAGTGACATGCTGTCGATATTGGCGGAAAGCGTTAATAAATATGGAGATAGTGAAGCGCCAATCTTGGAAATATTAGATACGATGGTAAAACAAGGATTATTGCTACATCCTCAAACGGGAACGCAGAAAAAATATTTTATTCTTACCGACGAAGGAGAGAGGTTTTATAGGAATAACGAGGCAGTGCTCATATCAGCCGATGACGCGCCTCCTGCAGATTTGTTAGGTAAAGTCCGTGATTACTTGCAAACTCTTCCGGAGTTCAATGAGGCCGCCTGTGCACAGATTATGGAAATCATGTTTGGAAATGGCTCACAACCTTTATCCGATTGGGATATAAACGTGTATACTCATCTTGATACTGCACATCCAGGACTTCGGGGACAATTTGGAATGATAATGGAGGGACTGGAACGTGCAGTTGGACAAGCAGTTCCCGGTAATAATCCCAGGGAGGAGAAACAAAGTTTTTTAGATATAGTGTTACGACAAGAAAGGCCGTCGCTGCATGAGGACATCGAAACATTTTTTAAAGAAAATGAGAGCTTGAATAACAGGGATAATCGACAAGAACTTATGGGACTCATCGAAGAAACTATCCATAAATATGTATATAATCGCAGCGTGTCAGGTAAAAGAAATCCATCCCAAGCCGAGTATAGGAGCGAGACAAATTTTAGGGAGGCTTTACGCAAGGAGCTTTCATCTATTTTGGAGGATACGAAAAACCATGAATTGATCACAGGGCTGGTGGAAATTGCACAAGCGCATCGTTCTGATATAAACCGCGCTCGTTTTTAGGATGCTGCCGCTTTCCCATCCGTAATCGGGCCGTGGGCGCGGCCATGGACGAACTGGTCCACGTAGGGGTTTTTGCTGTGATAGATATCCTGGGCGCGGCCAAGCCAGATAATTTCCCCCTCATAAAGCATGGCAATCTGATTGGCGATTTTGCTGGCGCTCGCCATATCGTGGGTGATGGATAAGGTGGTAAGGCCTAAATCCTTGGTGCACTGGATGATAAGCTCGTTAATGACGTCCGCCATAATCGGATCCAGCCCGGTGGTCGGCTCGTCAAAAAAGATGATATCGGGCTTGGCGCAAATGGCGCGCGCCAGCGCCACACGTTTCTGCATCCCGCCGGAAAGCTCTGCCGGGCGGAGTGTGGCGACTTCAGGCTTAAGTCCTACTGCTTTCAGCTTCTCCACCGCCATCTCTTTGGCTTCGCGCACGTGCATCTTTTGGTTCTGGCGTACGGCAAAGGTGATATTCTCCCAGACGGTAAGGCTATCAAACAGCGCACCTCCCTGAAACAGCATGCCGAATTTGCGCATAAGTGCTTCACGTTCCCTGCCGCTTAAGGACATCACTTCCTCGCCGTCAATCTTGATGCTGCCCGAATCCGGCTTCAGTAGTCCCAGAATGCATTTGAGCAGTACAGACTTGCCGGTGCCGGAACCACCAATCACCACCAATGACTCGCCTTTCTCGATCGTGAGCGAGATGCCGTCCAGCACCTTCTTGCTGCCGAAGGATTTTTTAACGTCACGCAATTCTATTTTGGGAGACATGATCAGGATCCGAAAAACAATGCGGTGAGGAAGTAATTGGCAAAGAAAATCAGGATGGAGGCGGAAACGACCGCGTTGGTGGTGGCGGTGCCGACACCTTGCGCGCCGCCTTTGGAGTGGTAGCCATGGTAACATCCCATGAGGGCGACGATGAATCCGAAGGCAGCGGCCTTTACCAGGCCTGAAACGACATCGATGCGCTTGAGAAAATCAAAGGTGCTGATGAGGTAAGGCACGGGCGCGAAGCCGAGCTTATGGATACTGACCATATAGCCGCCGAATACGCCGATAATATCGGCAACCACCACCAGGCACGGCAACATGAGCACGCCAGCTAGCAGGCGCGGAAAGATAAGGTATTTCTGCGGGCTGGTAGAAAGGGTGGTGAGGGCATCGATCTGTTCAGTCACACGCATGGTGCCGATTTCCGCGGCAAATGCCGCGCCGATGCGGCCTGCGACCATCAGCCCGGAAAGCACCGGCCCAAGCTCGCGTGTAATGGAGAGTACGACTACCGTTGCGATCGAGCTTTCAGCGTTGAAGCGCGCGAAGCCTGAATAGCTTTGCAGCGCCAGCACCGCACCGGTGAAAATGGCGGTAAGGCCTATCACGGGAAGGGAGTAATACCCGATATCGAGCATCTGCCTAAAGATCTGACGCGGGTAATAAGGCGGGCGCAAGCCAGTGACAATGGCATCGAATGAAAACACCGCAAGCCTACCCACCGTGGCTAGGAAAGTCAGAAACACCCGGCCTATGCTGCTGAGGAAATTCATACGTTTCAGGTTAGTGATGAATACTAGGAAAATAGTACCCCAATATAGATTTTACGCAACGTTATTTTCCCTGTCTTCCTCCTCCGGAGCGTAAATGCGGACTTTCTTAATGGTTCTTGAGTCAGCGGATAAGATTTCAAAACTCGCTTTGCCATATGGAATGGTTTCTCCGTTTACCGGAACATGGCCTAACCGGTGAAGGATAAGCCCGCCAAGTGTGTCATAATCCGCCGGATCGTCTTCTTCCGTTTCCAGCGGCAACTGAAGCTCTTTTTCAAGGCGTTCGACCCGCACGCGCGCGTCTACATCGGCATAGCCTTTGGCATTCCAGTACAGTGAGGCCTCTACTTCGTCCTCGTCATGCTCGTCCTGGATTTCCCCGACAATCTCCTCAAAAATATCCTCCAGCGTCACCAGCCCGTCCGTGCCGCCATATTCGTCGATGACAATGGCGATATGTACGCCTGCGGCACGCATTTTTACTAGCAGATCGGCGATTTTCATGGAAGGTGGCACGAACAATATATCGCGCAGCACTAGCGCCATGTTAAACGGGCTGGTGCCGGACAGCACCGGAATCAGGTCTTTAATGTGCACAAAGCCTTTGATGTTATCCAGCGTATCATTATAGACTGGCACGCGCGTATGGTAATACTGAACAAGATGGCTTTTTAGCTCTTCCAGTGAGCAATTATATTCTACTGCCTTGATGTCTGCGCGCAACGTCATGATGTCGCTGACCTGCAGCACGCCGAAATTGAGGACTTTTTTGAGCATCTGTTGTTCTTCCTGCGGCAATTCCTCGCCTTCTTCCTGATGCTCCTCCAGCACTTCCTCCAGCGCTTCCTTCAGCGAATTATCCGGGTTTCTGCCGCTCAGGTTGGTTTTTAGCCATTGCCTAAAGCGGTCAATCAAGCTGTCCTGCTCGGTCTTACCATTGCCATTTTTAGAAATGAGTTCAGGCGCTGCGCTCACGAGATCACCTCATACGGATTGGCATAGCCGAGCTGTGCCAGTATTGCGATTTCCTTCTTTTCCATGATGCCGGCTTCCCTGGGTTTTTCATGATCAAAGCCGAGAAGATGCAGGATGCCGTGCACTACCAGGTGCGCCGTATGCGCGGCAAAGCTTTTGCCCTGCGCGAGAGCTTCGCGTTTTATCGTTTCAAATCCTAACACGATATCCCCCAGTTCCCCAGTTTCTCCGGCAAATGATAATACATTGGTGGGCTTGTTTTTTCCGCGGTACTGATGGTTAAGTTCCTGGATAAATGCATCATGGGCAAGGACGACGGTTACTGTGCCGGAGCTTTTTGGGGCAAGCGCCGCGCAGCACCAGCCGTTAATCCTGCGTTTATAGGCTTTGAGCGCTTTCGACCAGTCGCCCCCCACGCGCATGATATTGATTTCAGGCATAGGCACTTCATGCACCATTGTTGCGTTTTTTCTTTTCCCATTCATCATACGCTTGGACGATTTTTGCTGCAAGGCTATGGCGCACCACATCGCCGTCCGAAAAACGGACGCATTTGATGCCGTCAATATGGTGCACTTTTTTTACAGCATCCTGCAGGCCGGATTTCACGTCTTTGGGGAGATCCGTCTGTGACAAGTCGCCGGTGATGATCATACGTGAATTTTCGCCAAGCCTGGTGAGAAACATTTTCATCTGCGTGGGGGTAGTGTTCTGGGCTTCATCAAGGATCACGCAGGCATTGGCCAGCGTACGCCCCCGCATGAACGCCAGTGGTGCGATTTCTATTTCGCCGTTTTCGATATGCCGTAGCACGCGCTCGGTGGGGATGGTATCGAAAAGCGCGTCATAGAGCGGACGCAAATACGGATCAATCTTCTCCTTCAGGTCGCCAGGCAGAAAGCCAAGCTTTTCCCCCGCTTCCACCGCCGGGCGCGACAGGATGATGCGATCCACACGGTTGGTGAGGAACAGGGAAACGGCATAGGCCACCGCGATATAGGTTTTGCCGGTGCCGGCGGGCCCCAACGCAAATACCATATCGTGCTTGTGCAGCGCTTCCATATATTCGGCCTGCGCCTGCGAATAGGGATGAATGGTTTTTTTCTGTGTCTTGATAAAAACATCCGGGTTGACCGATGTCCGCTGGAGTTTGCCATTCTTTTGGGGCAGCGCCATGCGGATGACCCCATCCACTTCCGAAGTGCTGATCTCATGGCCTTCCTCAAGCTTGCTGTACAACGCCTGCATGACCTCCTGTGCTTTCTGCACGGCCTGCTGGCTGCCGGTCAGGGAGAGCATATTGCCGCGTGATGTCGCCACGATGGAAAAGCTTTTCTCTAGTTTCTCCAGGTTTTTATCGTCTTGCCCGAAAAGCATCGGCAAAAGCGCGTTATTGCCGAATTGCATGTTGATAGTTTCAGGTTTACTGTCCAAGGGCTTGTCCTTTTTTGGATATTATATTGCGTCTGGATGCCACCATACAAGCAAAAGATGAATTCGCACAGAGAGTAACGGTGGGGTAGATAATGTTCACCAGATAGTAGTGATCCATGGCCATCAGGGACAGGGTGGCCTGGAATATGCCTATGGTATAGAGAAATAACGTTTCTTCATAGGGTTTATAGTAGGATTTCCTGAAAGTGGGATAATAGGCGCCCAGCACATCGATCACTACCGTCATGATAACTGCAAGCAAGGGATTGGCGGTGAAGTACCATAAGGGAATGATCAGGAGAGCGGCGATAAAGGTATAATAGTCGCTGCGTTTTATGTCTTTTTCGCCCCAGAACAGCGCCATTATTGCAACGGTGAAGCAACTGGCTGCAATTAATCCGGTCGCCCATGCGCCATGGCCGGCTTTATTGCTATACTGCGCGTAAAAATTGATGGACGTCAGTATTCCCCAAGTGATCCAGGAAAACACATGCGGTTTGGTGTGCCGCTTGAAAATGGAATAAAAATAAATGCTAAATCGCAGTAACGTAGCAATCAGGGACAAATATCCGAGCAGTTCCTTGGAGATTAACATTTGTCCTGTCCTGTCGCAATAGCGCAACGTGTACGGTTGTAAATCAAATAAACTTCCGCATGTTCAGTTCTGCCTGCCCTGTAATCACTCCCGTCAGGCTATTCGCATGGGCTTCGGTGATGGTAACCTCGGCAATTTGTCCTTCCATATCCCCTGCGTCTCGCACATGGACGGACTGCATATAAGGACTTTTACCCAGTAATTGGCCTTGATATTTACCACTTCGGTCGAGTAGCACAGGCATAGTCCTGCCTATACTCGCGTGGTTAAACAGCGTCTGCTGGCGTGTAAGCAAGGCCTGCAATTCCTGAAGCCGTGCGTCTTTGACCTGCTCCTCCACCTGTTGGTCATCGTTTGCAGCAGGGGTGCCGGGACGCGGGCTGTATTTAAAGGAGTAAGCCTGTGCATAGCCAACGGCTTCCACCAATCGTAAAGTTGCAGCAAAGTCAATATCGCTTTCGCCGGGGAAGCCGACGATGAAATCCGAAGACAAGGCAATATCCGGCCTTGCCTTACGGAGTTTTTCGATGATCTCCAAATAAAAAACCGCCTTATGCCGGCGGTTCATTTTGCTCAGGATGGTATTGGAACCGGATTGTATGGGCAGATGCAGGAACGGCATCAGTTTTTCCACCTCCGCATGGGCAGCGATGAGATCATCGTCCATATCACGCGGGTGGGAAGTCATATAGCGTATGCGCTCTATTCCTTCTATTTCCGCAAGCGCGCGAATCAGGCGGGCGAGTGTCCAGTCTTTGCCGCCTTGGCCTTCACCGTGATAGGCGTTTACGTTCTGGCCGAGCAGGGTGATTTCCACCACCCCATGGGCGGCAAGATTTTTTGCTTCCGCGAGTATGTCTTTTGCTTTGCGCGACAGCTCCGCGCCGCGCGTATAAGGGACAACGCAGAAAGTGCAAAATTTATCGCACCCTTCCTGAATGGTGATGAATTCCGATTTGCCAAACGTGCCATCCGGCTTGGCCGATTGTTCCAGCAGGAAATCGAACTTGGCTTCCGGAGCGAAATCCAGGTTTACGGAAGGCATTCCTTGAAGCGCCGAGGCCACCATGGTGGGCAATTCATGGTAATTCTGCGAGCCGAACACCATATCCACATAAGGTGCGCGGCGGGTAATTTCCTCGCCTTCGGCCTGCCCGACACAGCCACCGACTGCAATCAGCATCTTGCCCCCGGCTTGCCTACGCGTTTGGCGCAACCGTTGGAGGCGTCCCAAATCGGAATAGACTTTTTCTTCTGCTTTCTCACGGATATGGCAGGTATTGAGCACCACCAGATCGGCGTCTTCAGGGCTGTCTGTTTCCGAATATCCAAACGGCGCCATGGTGTCCGCCATACGCGCGGAATCATAGACATTCATCTGGCAACCGTAAGTTTTAATATAAATTTTTTTAGGCATAAGAATGCAACAACATACCAGATTTTCAGAAAAATTATAGTGTTTTTTGTAAAACGGCAACTAAACGGCAACTAATAGAAGAAAAAATACCGTTGAGTTTGAGAGGGGTTTTGGTAGTAATTAGGCCTATGAAAAATAAAATCATAACTATCGTGGGCGGTACGGGATTTGTCGGACGGTATGTCATCAAATTACTGGCGCGCGACCCGAACTGCCAAATCCGCATCATCGCGCGCGACGTGGATGCGGCGCTGCATCTGAAAACCACGGGCAATGTCGGGCAGATTGCATTGGTTTCCGGGGATATTACGAAGCCGGAGTCGCTTGCCGGCAAGCTGGATAACTCTTTTGCCGTGATTAACCTGGCTGGAATTCTCTACGAAAGCGGACGGCAGAAATTTACCGCCGTGCATGAAAAAGGTGCAGGCCATCTCGCAACACTGGCAAAACAGGTAGGCGTGGAGCGTTTTGTGCAACTCTCCGCGCTGGGCGTAGAGCAGGCGAAGGAATCGCGTTATGCCAGTTCCAAGCTGAACGGGGAAAAAGCCGTAAAAAGCGCATTCCCGGAGGCGACGATTTTCCGTCCCAGCATTATTTTCGGTGCGGAGGACCAATTCTTCAATAAATTTGCCACGCTTGCGGCCTTATCGCCGGTGATGCCGGTGATTGGAGGCAAGACCCGTTTCCAGCCGGCCTATGTGGCGGATGTGGCGCAGGCTATAGTGACGGCCCTGCAAAGAGAAGGCACCCAAGGTAAAACTTTTGAGCTGGGCGGTCCGGGGGTATATAGTTTTCGTGAGTTACTGGAATTTACCTGCCGGGCCATTGGCCGCGACCCGGTATTTATCACGATTCCCTTCGGCATGGCGCAAATCAAAGGCTCTGTCATGCAGTTGCTCCCCCGCCCGCCGCTGACTCGTGATCAGGTGCTGCTGCTGAAGTATAATAATGTCGTCTCTGCAGGCGCACACATCTTCCGGGATTTGGGAATTTTTCCACAATCGCTGGAAAATATCGTGCCGTTATATCTGGCTCGGTTTGTGCAAAACCCTTCTCAGGCGGCGGCTTGAGCGGAAAATGCTTGCGCTTGATTTCCAGTTATGTTAACGCGTCTGTTTCAATTTATTAAGGATTAGGGAATGATTTTTAATTCGAGCGTGATCGCGCGGCGTTATGTAAGCGCTTTTTTTGCCTTGGCGGAAGAACAAAAGAAGCATGAAAATGTGAAAAAAGACCTGCTGGCGTTGCAGGAAGTGATTGCCAAAAGCCCCGAACTCCAGAAATTTCTGGTAAACCCCGTGATAACTCGCAAACAAGCAAAAAGCGCCATGAGCGCTGTGCTGGATGCACTCAAGGCCTCGGATTTGACCCAACAGTTTTTTGCGCGGGTTGCAGGAAACCGGCGGCTTGCCCTTACTCCCCTGCTTATCGAGAATTATCTGGAAAAGCTTGCGGCAAGCAAAGGCGAGCTTACGGTGCAGGTTATTTCCGCTGCCGCGCTTGAGAAGGGGCAGGCCGATGTGCTGGCCAAGGCGTTGGCTAAGGCGACGGGCAAGAAAATTGGGATGAAGCTCTCCGAAAACCCGGAACTCATTGGCGGTATTCAGGTACGTATCGGCAGCACTATGCTCGATGACTCGGTAAGCGGCAAACTTGTACGCCTGCGGCAGGCCTTGACGAAGGCAGCGTAACGCTTTTTACATCATTCCGGTTCCGGCTTCGGCATCGCTTAGCAGCGGATAGTTGCGCGAGTGGAAAAGCTGGTAATGCCACCATTCGTTTCTATAAAAATCCCAGCCTGCAGTGGTCATGATTCCCATGAGCAGGAGGCGGTTTTTCTGCGCCTCTAAGGAAATATCCGTCCGCCCATGGTGGGAAAGCGGTGTAAACGCGTCAAATGCGGTTCCCATATCGAGTGCTTGCCCTTCCGGGGTAAGCAGCGTCAGATCGACAGCCACTCCCCGTGAATGCGGTGAGCCTTTCGCCGGATCCGCCAGAAAGCTTGGATCGGGAGTATGTTCCCATAATTTCCACTGTGCTTCCGTAGGCCGGTAAGTATCGAATATCAGCAGCCGCAGGCCAAGCGGCTTCGCCAATGCGATGGCTTTCTGGAGTGATTCGGCAGCCTCCGGATGCAGGTAACACCCGGCGGTTCGATATACCGGCTTGCCGGTGAAATTATCGGCAGTAGCGTATTTGATATCAATATCGACATCAAACTCAGGGGAAGCAATCCGAACAAGAGGCATATCAGTGTGTCACGGTAAGAGTGGCGATGACGCGGTTCAGTAAGGCGTTTTCCTGTTCCAGATCCTGTGGGGAAACAGGCGCCTTGCCGTCTGGAGCAGTCGCATACCCGGCCAGGACTTCGTAACAGGTATTGTTGCTGAATGTCCGGTATAGATCGTATTTCATAAGGCTGTGGTCCTGTTCTATAACATTTTTGGGTAATGTATAGAATGTGACGCCGTTAATGCTTTTCTGCGTTATGCCGAGTGCTTTTGCCTCCGGCGTGCTATCGTTATACCGCCTGCAATCGGATGAAGTGCGGATGTTGCTACGCAGGCTTATCGTGACCGCGGAGCGTAGCGGAGGAGGGGCTGTATGCCCTTGTCCTGCTGCCTGCAACGATTGGGGAACATGCGTCATGCAGAAAATGATGTCGCCATGAAAGGACCCACACCCCAGCTTCGCGAATATTTTTTGCGGTCCCATAGTGTAGGCCTTGGCGTCATCAGGATAATGAATGGACAGGTTATGGCCGTTATAGACTTTCCAGGAATCCTGTGATGGGGCCGGCGCTGCGGCGCAGAGCGCAGTAAAAATCAGCATTCCAAGCACGGAAAGCCAGAAATCCATACGTAAGAAAACAGGTTTTTTAGAGTCCATACGATTTGCTCCCGATGGTTATATCCTTTCCAGCACGGTGGCGATGCCTTGCCCGCCGCCGATGCACATGGCGGCAAGAGCATGTTTTGCCTTGTGCTTATGTAGCAGTGATGCCGCCTTGCCGGTAATCCGCGCCCCCGATGCGCCGAGCGGATGGCCGATGGCGATTGCGCCACCTTCAAGATTAATTTTGTTTTCGTCAAGTTTCAAGTCGCGGATGCAGGCGATGGATTGCACAGCAAACGCCTCGTTAAGCTCGATAATGTCCAAATCGCTTACGCTAATCTTGGCACGCGCTAATGCTTTTTCTGTGGCAGCGACCGGACCGATGCCCATGATTTCCGGCGGCACGCCCACAACGGCGGTGGATTTTATCGCCGCAAGCTTGGGCAAGTTGTGTGTATCGGCATAGGATTCCGAACAGACGATAACAGCGCTGGCTCCGTCGCTTAATGGCGAAGAAGTGGCGGCGGTGACGCTGCCGTTGACGTCAAACGCCGGTGCCAGCGTCGCCATTTTTTCCAGGCTGGCGTCCGTGCGGATGCAGCCGTCCTTGCTCACCATCCCGGCCTTGCCGGATATGGGAACAATTTCGCCGGTGAGATCCGCAGTCAGTGCCTTCTTATGGCTTGTCAGCGCAAATTGCTCCTGTGATTGGCGGCTAATACCGTATTGCTTCGCCACTGTCTCGGCGGTCTTGCCCATGGAATCATATGCCTGTGGAAAAGTGGAATAAAGGCGGGGATTGGGCAGTGGATTAAAGCCGCCCATTGGGATGCGGGTCATGGACTCCACCCCCGCGCAGATAAACAACTCCCCGGCGCCGAGGGCGATTTTTCCGGTGGCAATGTGGATGGCTTCCATGGACGAGCCGCAGAAGCGGTTTATGGTGCTTCCCGCGACACCGATGGGTAGCCCGGCAAGGAACACCGCCATGCGGCCAATGTTGAATCCCTGTTCGCCTTCGGGAAACGCGCAGCCTGTGATAAGATCTTCCACCTCCTCGCCCTTAATGCCGGTCTTTTGCACCAGTTGCTTGACGAGCTGCGCGAGTATTTCGTCCGGACGCACGGAGGCAAGCTCGCCTTTCTTGGCAAAGGTAAAGGGAGAACGGGCGAACCCGCAGATCACTGCACGTGTCATAGATGTAACTCCTTCATATTATGTAAATGCCCCGGTGTATTCCTTTCCCAGAATATGCCGTCGGAATAGCCTTGTATACGGCTATTGTCCTGCGCCAGGGCGAGTCTTTTCAAAGCAATGCAGCAATATTCTTCCTCCATTTCGATGCCGATAAATTGCCTGCCTAATTTTTGCGCCACCACCGCCGTCGTGCCGGAGCCGAGAAACGGATCCAATACGGTGTCTCCTTCCTGAGAGCTGGCCAGGATCAGCTTGGCGATTAGTTTTTCCGGTTTTTGTGTCGGGTGATCGGTATTTTCCGGCATAGACCAGAAGGGGATGGAAATATCTGTCCACAGATTGGAAGGGCAGGTTAAACGGAAGTTGCCTTCCGCCTGCGCTTTCCAGTCTTTGGGGGTTCCATCGGCGGTGCGGTAGGGGGCGAGTACCTTGCGGCTCATCTTCACTGCATCCATGTTGAAATAATAGTCGTCTGAAAGTGTGCAGAGCCAGATATCCTCGGAGCAGTTTTTCCAATTGGCTTTCGCTCCGCGCCCCTTCTCCCGCTCCCAGGTAATCCGGCTGCGTATAATAAAATAACGCTCCGCTACCAGTTGCACAGGGAGTGAGGATTGCCAATCGGAGCAGATATATATGCTGCCGGTTTCTGTGACGATGCGCGCCAGTTCTTTCATCCAGCACTCCAGCCAGCGTATATAGTCGTCATGCCGGCGCTGATAAAACGCCTGCGAGCTATACTGTTTGGTGCGGTTATAAGGCGGGTCAACAATAATCAGCGGGATGGAGCGGGAGGGGATATATTGCAATGCCTGCAGCGCATCCTGATGGATAATCCGATTCGCCAGATGCTCCAGCGGTGCCTTTTGATCTAGCGCCAGGATTTCTTCCCGATAGGTTTCTCTCTCCGCTTCGGAAAGCGTGAGGGTACGGTTACGTGGCGCACGCGCTTTTGCTGTCTGCATACACGGATAGTAAAGCGGGCGGGTAGGAAGTCAAGCCTTGCGCTACATTCGCAAATCTGGCATTTATTAACGCCAATATTATAGACGAAACATACTATGAAAAAAGAAACGTTAGTGACGACGCTGGGAAGAAATCCGGAGGGGCAACATGGAGCAGTCAATGCGCCCGTGTGCCGCGCTTCGACCATTCTTTTTCCGACACTTTCCGCGCTTGAAGAAGCGGAAAATGGCAACGGCATTCACCCGCTGGTTTACGCACGCACCGGTACGGCGGCAAGCCGAGAGCTGGAGGAAGCACTGGCAACGCTGGATGGTGCTGACCATGCGATACTGACCGCTTCGGGGCAGGCAGCCATCGTGGTGGCGCTTACCGCCATGCTGGGGCAAGGTGATCACCTGCTGGTGACGGACAGCGTCTACGGCACGACACGCAAATTCTGTAAATACGAGTTTTCGCGCTTCGGCGTCGAGGTCACTTTTTTTGATCCTCTCGTGCAGGACATTACGCCGTTGCTGCGTCCCAATACGAAAATGGTCTATTGCGAATCACCC
>JABDGA010000021.1:22020-23822 GCA_013286285.1 Alphaproteobacteria bacterium
TTTGAACTGCAGGATATCCCCGCCATTGCCAAAGCCGCGCATGCGCATGGCGCAGTGGTGGCGGCGGATACTACCTGGGCGACGCCATTTTATTTCGATACGTTCGGCAAAGGCATCGATATCGCCATCCATTCCTGTACCAAATATGTCGGCGGCCATTCCGATTTGATGATGGGGCTCATCACCTGCCGGAAACACTATTATCCTGCCCTGCGGCGTGCGTTTCGCAATATGGGAGTGTGCGCCGGGGCGGATGAAATATATCTTGCCAGCCGGGGGATGAGGACGATGGCAACGCGGTTAAAGCAGGGGCAGGAAACGGCACTTGCGCTCGCCGCCTGGCTCAAGGCACGGCCGGAAGTGGTGAAAGTGCTGCACCCGGCTTTTTCGGATTGTCCGGGGCATGCGGTCTGGAAACGGGATTTTACCGGTTCGAGCGGGCTCTTTTCAGTGCTGCTCAAACCTTACCCACGCGCGCGTCTGGCGGATATGGTGGATAATATGGAGATTTTCGGCATGGGCTTCAGCTGGGGCGGGTATGAAAGCCTCATTCTGCCGTTTATGCCAGAGCGTACGGCGGTAAAATGGGCACATGACGGCATTAACCTGCGCATTTACGCAGGACTAGAACATCCCGACGATCTGATTGCCGATCTGGAAGCCGGATTCAGGCGCTTGAACGCATGAATATCGTGTGTCTTACCGGGTGGCAGCAAGAGCCGGATGCGCTGGCCGGAATTGCGCCGGATGCGCTCCATTTTGAATATGGCGCGTATGACAATGTACACGCCATGTTTAAGGCATTGCCTGATAACGTTGACCTGGCCATCGGCTGGTCGCTTGGCGGGCAATTGTTGGTCCGGGCGATTGCGGAAGGATACATAAAGACGGACAGGCTATTGCTGTTGAGCGCCTCTTTTCAGTGCATCGCCAAGGCGCATTTTTCGCAAGGAATGCCTGAGCCTGATTTTCGTGCGATCAAAAATAGTTATCGAACTAATCCCCAGGAAATGCTTGCCCGGTTTCAGGCACTTGCCGGGATTGGCGGTATGCCGGATCTATGGGACAATGGTTTGTTTTGGCTGGAAGAATTAGGCAGGACCAGTTGCCGTACCCTTGATTTTTCCAATTTCCCTGAAACATGGGTGATCCATAGCACCAATGATGCCGTAGTTTCCTTCGCCAGCGCAGAGGAGTTTGTTACCCGAATCCCATCGTCAACCCTGTTTCCATTGCGTGCCTGCGGGCATGCGCCGCATCTGCGTAATTCGGATTTGCTTATAAGACTTATCCACAATGTTTAGCCGTGAACGTGTAAAAGTAGATTTCTCGAAAGCTGCGGGGAATTATGATGCACACGCGCTGCTTCAGCGGCGCGTGTTACGCGCGTTGTTGGAGAGAGCAAACCCATTTCTTGCCCCGCGCATGGCTGTTCTTGATGCCGGTTGCGGTACGGGGCAACTGGCGAAGCTGCTTGAACGCAGGGATATCATCCAGCTTGATATTGCGCCTGCGATGTGCAGGAAGGCTCAAGAAAATGGCAATAATACGGTGAATGGCGCGATGGAATCCCTGCCGTTTGCCGATGCGCATTTTGACGCCGTGTTTTCGTCGCTGGTATTGCAATGGCTGCCGGACGTGCAGGCAGGATTACAGGAGTTAAAGCGGGTAGTGAAGCTGGGCGGCCTTATCGCTGTCAGCACATTTGGCACAAGTACCCTGCATGAACTCCGGCACAGTTTTGCGGTCTATGATGATGCGCCGCATGTCTCGCCGTTTATTACGGCAGATAGTTCATGGGA